>JBFEWI010000040.1:0-10887 GCA_041546475.1 Sulfurovum sp. | reverse complement strand
TAATTAAAGGATAACATTATGGCTAGAAATGATCTCATTGGCGGCGCACTCTGGGAAGAGTATTCGCAAGAAGTACAAAAAAGAATGGATAACCCTGCTAATATGGGAGAGATTACTGAAGAGGAGGCCGGAGAGAACAAGTTGATCATTGCTGACTTCGGTGCTGAAAGCTGTGGTGATGCAGTGAGACTCTACTGGTTGATCGATCCTACGAACGACACGATCGTAAAGAGTAAATTCAAAAGTTTCGGCTGCGGTACCGCTATTGCCAGTTCTGACATGATGGCAGAACTCTGTATGGGTAAAACGGTCGATGAAGCTTTGAAGATCACCAATATCGATGTAGAAAAAGCACTCAGAGACAATGAAGATGTCCCTGCCGTACCAGGACAAAAAATGCATTGTTCTGTGATGGCCTATGATGTTATTAAAAAAGCCGCATCCATTTATAAAAATGTGGATATGGACAGTTTTGAAGATGAGTTTATTTTATGTGAATGTGCAAGGGTAACCCAAGAGACAGTACAGGAAGTGATCCGTTTGAATAAACTGACGAGTATTGAAGCGATTACTGATTATACAAAAGCAGGTGCTTTCTGTAAATCATGTATCAAACCTGGCGGTCATGAAGCCAAAGATGTCTATCTGGTAGATCTTCTTACTACGGCTCTGGAAGAGATGGAGGCCGAAGAGAAGTCACGTAAGATCATTGAAGCCAAAGGTGATGGTACATTTGAATCTATGGGATTGGTCCAAAAGATCAAATCGGTTGAATCCATACTGGAAGAGTATATCCGTCCGACACTGAAAGCAGATGGTGGAGATGTTGAACTGATCGATATCAAAGAGGTCGATGATCTCTTTGAAGTGCTGATCAAATATAAAGGTGAGTGTATGAGCTGTTCTATGAATACCACGACAACACTTGCGGGTATAGAAGATATGCTGAAGTTCAAACTCAAGGCACCTTTAAAGGTGATAGTAACATAATGGAGTATGCGACAAAAGAGGGTACCTTCAAATATCTCAAACAGTTCTCAAACTACAGTAAAGACTTCTACCGTTTTAATGGGGAACTCTTTTTTTCTTCCCTGGGGCTTGGGACGTTTCGTAAAGAGCCTTACCGTGAAGAGAATTATACTGTGAACTACAAAGAAGCGGTCAAAAAGGCTGTTCTAAACGGTATCAACGTGATAGATACGGCTATCAACTACCGTTATCAGGTAAGCGAACAAGAGATAGGTGATGCACTGGAAGAGCTTTTAAATGAGGGTAAAGTGGAGAGAGAAGGGCTTATCGTTACTTCCAAAGCAGGGTTCCTGCCTCTGGAGTTTCCTTTTCCCGAGGATCCTTATGCATGGATCGAGACGAATCTTTTGGAGAGCGGACTTGCCGATAAAAATGACATTGTCATTGACCAGCATTGTATGAACCCTGATTATCTGCGATGGAGTGTAGACCAGTCATTAAAGAATTTAAAGTTGAAAACACTGGATGTACTTTTTTTACACAATCCCGAGACACAACTGGGCTATGTGGACAGAGAGACCGTACTTCTTCGTATTAAAGAAGCGTTTAGGGTATTTGAAGCGCTTGTAGAAGAGGGAAAAATACGCAGTTACGGTATCGCGTCATGGAATGCTTTTCTATATGAAGATGGACATACCGAATATCTCAGTCTTCAAGAGATCATGAAGATCGCTCATGAAGTGGGTGGAGCTTCGCATCATTTTAAATATATAGAAAGTCCGTTTAATTTGGCAAAACCGCATGCCTATAATTATTCGAACCAAAAAGGACCGGATGGCAAATATTATACGCTGATGCAGGCAGCACAGGGGTATGGTCTTCATCTGTTGGCATCATCCTCACTGTTGCAAATGAATCTTTTTAAAGGACCTTTTGATGAAAAGGTGACCCAGGCACTGGGTACATCCGATCTGACAGATATTATTACGGCACTTCAATTCGCACGTTCAGGCAATATTTTAAGTGCCTTGTTCGGTGCGGTCAATCCAACACACGTGGAAGAGAATCTTATGTTAGCCTATGTTGCATCCAGTAAACAAGAAGATGTAAACAGTTTGTTTGGGACATAAGATGCTGTATGATGTGATAGTAGTAGGAAGCGGTATCGCAGGACTTCATGCCGCACTTTATGCCAAAAGAGCCGGACGCAGTGTAGCAATCGTGACCAAAAGTAATCCTTTGCGTTCCAACTCTGCCGTGGCTTCGGGAGGTATTAATGCGGTCATTAATTTGAACGCCTATGATTCTTTTACCCAACATGCGAATGACACGATCGTAGGTGCTGATGGATTGACACACAGAACCAATATAGAGAATATGTGTAAAGAGGCACCTAAGATCGTGCATGACCTGCGTGAGATCGGCGTGAATTTTGATACCAATGAAGATGATACTATCGCACAGCGCCCTTTTGGAGGAGGAAGCAGTAGCCGTACCTGTTATATCGCAGATCGGACGGGATCATCCATTGTCCAATCCTTACTGAGACAGTGTCGTAAAGAAGGTGTAGAGTTACTGACGAACTATCAATTTTTAAATATTACAACCTTTAACGAAAGACTTTCGGGTATTACGCTCCTTCGCCGTGAAGATTCACATGTCATTGCACTGGTCTGTAAAGCACTGGTGCTTGCCGGAGGGGGGTATGCAGGTATTTTCAGAGGATATTCTACGAACGGGCAAGAGAGTTCGGGGGATGTCATAGCTGCCGCATTTCGCGCTGATATAAAACTCTCCAATATGGAGTTTGTCCAGTTTCATCCTACCACCTTAAAAACCAATGGGGCTTTAATCAGTGAAGCTGCACGCGGTGAAGGTGCACACATCGTGGATGAAACAGGGCGTCGTTTTACAGATGAGTTGCAAACACGGGATAAACTTTCACGTGCGATCCTGGAGCATATTCAGTCGGGACACAAAGTCTATCTTGATTTTCGTCATTTGGACGAAGCGCTGATCGATGCCAAATTGCCCTCGACACGAAAATTGGCATTACAGAGTGCAGGGGTGGATATCACCAAAGAGTTACTGGAAATTACACCCTCCGCACATTATACCATCGGGGGTATATGGACACGTGGTGATACATCAACAAGTATGCCAGGGGTATTCGCCTGTGGCGAGTGTGCGGTAACGGGGGTGCACGGTGCCAACAGACTTGGAGGAAATTCATTGTTGGAAGGGGCGTATTTTGGGCGTATTGCAGGCTATGAAGCGGCAAAATATTCTAATAAACGTGACTATCAGCCTGTCGATTATGCCTGTGTTGAAAGAGATGTGAATCGTGTCAATGTGATTCTCAAAGGTGAAAATCATTTTAACATCAATGCGATGCGTATCAACCTGGGTGAATCCCTATTTAAAGATGTAGGTGCTTTCCGTTCCGAAGAGACACTCAACAGGGCGATCACCTATACGAGGTATCTCAGAGGAAAGAGGTATGGATTGCACTGTGTCAATAAAGAGCTAGAGAACAATGTAGAACTCTCTTCTATTTTAGAGTTCTACAATGCACTTTTCATTGCTGAGGCGATGACATACTCTGCCCTTAAAAGAAAAGAGAGCAGAGGGGTGCATTACCGTAGCGACTATCCATACAAAGACGATAAAGCGTTCAAATCGGCATCCTATATCATGAAGTTAGGACATGATTATATGAAAATTACATTTGAAAACGCGGTGAAGATCGATCTATGGTATGCGATCAAAAAATATTTTACTAATTAAGAAAGGATAAACAATGGCAAAAGTAATGTTAAGAGAAAATGATAATGGTCAAGTACTGTTTTATGTTGCAAAGAAGGATATGGAGGAGATCATCGAATCGTTAGAATTCGATACAGATGAAAAATGGGGTGGAAATGTCAACCTGACGAATGGAGATGTATGGTTTATAGACCCTGCACCGAAAAAACTTCCCGATGAAGTGAATGCAAAGATCATTACCAGAGGAGAGTAGGAGAGCAAGGAACTCTTTCCTCTTCTCTATTGATCTTCTTTAAAGATCAATATCGTACTTCTTGATCTTATACCCGATCTGTCTTGCTGTCATACCCAGCTGTTTGGCTGCCTTCGTTTGAATACCATGGTTTTCAATGAGTGCCTTGATGATCGCATCTTTTTCCATATCTTGTAAACTACTCTTTGTTAACGTAGAAGTATCTTGAGTTGATACTGGTGTTGAAGGTGCCAGTGTCACCGTTTCGGGTACGGGTGTGGGTTCTTTAGGCTGCTGCATGTGCATCTTTTGAAAATTAAAAGGTAGGACATGGTTGAGCATCTCAGGTGCCAGCTCACCCTCCGGACAGATCAGCACGATACGTTCCATTGTATTTTGCAGTTCACGAATATTTCCGGGCCATGGATACTCAAGTAGAAGTTCCAATGCCAGTTTTGAAAAATGCATTTTTTTATGATGTGTTTTCATATATTTTTTCAGGTAATGTTCTATAAGCAACTGTATGTCTTCATACCGTTCCCGTAACGGAGGCAAGTTGATCGGTATCACATTCAGACGATAAAAAAGATCCTCACGGAATTCACCTTTTTTTACCATCTCTTCAAGATTCCGGTTGGTAGCGGCTACCAAACGCACATTGGTTTTAATGGTTTTGGTCCCTCCGACACGTTCAAACTCCTGCTCCTGCAGGATACGTAAGAGCTTGACCTGTAAAGAAGGTGTGATATCCCCGATCTCATCGAGGAAGAGCGTACCTCCGTCCGCCAACTCAAAACGTCCTTTTCTCATCTCTTTTGCATCGGTAAAAGCCCCTTTTTCATGACCGAACAGTTCAGACTCTAGCAGTGTTTCACTGATGGCAGCACAGTTGAGTTTGATAAAGGGTCCGTTATGACGCGGACTGATGTTATGTACGGCAGCTGCGATCAGCTCTTTACCTGTACCGGTTTCACCTCGAACCAGGATCGTTGCATCCGAAGGGGCAACGGTTTCGATCATACTGAAGATCTGACGCATGTTCTTGCTTCTACCGATGATATTTTCAAACTTGTATTCGCTCAGCATCTCTTCTTGGTAGTAGCTTTTGAGCTCCTGGATATCCTCTTTTTCCTTCGTAAAACGACGGTGTACGGTGAGTGAACCGATAGAGAGAGATCCGAGGATGGTCAGCATCCTGACTATCTCGTCAAAATTCAGTTGAGAATCCTTATTGATGTTTGCAGAGATCACGCCCACTACACCATCATTTTGTATGATCGGTACAGCGACATAAGAGACGGAGGATGTGTTGAGTGCACCCATTTTGTTGAGGTAATTGATATTATTATGAATGTTCTCAATGACAATAGGCTCTGCACTCTTCGCGGCTAACCCTGTAGCACCTTCACCTATTTTATAGACTGCGATCGTACGCTGTTGCGGAGTAAGGTCTATGGAAGCACAGATCTCAAGCTGTGTTTTATCGTCATTCAGCAAAAAGAGTGCACAGCGATCGAAGTACTTATTGTGCTTGAGCATTCTCATGCCTTTTTCAATACTCTCTTCTATATCTTCTGATACACTTAACATGACGGCGATCTCATATAACAGTTCGATCTCCTGATAGGCAAAACCAAGGGAACAACTGATACATTCTTCTGGTATGGTAGTACTAAACATTGTCTTCTTTACTTAAGTTATTTTATCTTTTAGTGTAACATAGAGAATTTCCTTTTTTTTTATTTTTGTTGTATAAAAAGTAACCATTATCATATTGATTAATAGAACAGATATTGCATACATAAATTAAAAAAGTGAGGATATTATGCAAATAACAGTACACGGGACACCGACACCACTACTTGGTAAAGAACTGAAGATAGGAAACGAAGCACCCGCAGCGCGTATTACAAAACTCGACGGGACACAAAATGTAATAGGGATGATCGCACCGACGACACAATTGTTGATCGCTATTCCTTCATTAAAAACAGAAGTATGTTCTTTAGGTGCAAAGAAATTTAATGATATGGTAAAAAAGTTTCCTAAACTGACAACCACGATGGTCACAACCGATGATATTGATTTTGTCAATGACTATGCGAGCAAAGAATCCATTGAGAATGCAGAACTGGTGATAGACACCAACCGAAACTTTGCAAAGAAATACGGGTTGCTTATCTCTGAAGGAAAATTGAAAGACCGTATGGCACGTGCAGTTTATGTCGTAGACCGTGAAGGGGTTATCATCTATAAGGAGATCGTTCCGGAAATTGTGGATGAGGTCAATTATGATGCCTGTCTGGAAGCCATTGAGAATGCAGTGAATGAAAAGAAAAAAGGACATACTCACGAAGAGTGGATGTCTGTCTAATCTGTTATCATCATGAAGAGCATTTATGAAGAAACGTCGCTCACACCGATGCGTGCAGCGCGCCTTAGCGGATATATCGATTGGGCTTCCCAGCCCTCTTTATTTAAACACTATCCGGATTTTTTATTTCGTTATGTCTATGACACGATACCGGAGTTGAAAGTTGCGGAGTTGTCACGATGTATCACCTCTTATAAGGATATCGGCGGAAAGCCCTATTATCGTCTGAACACACCTTCTGCGGGTAATCTGCACCCTATAGAACTCTATGTACAGATCCGGGGTATCAAAGGGGTGATTAGCGGCATCTATCATGTGAATCCCAAGGATGAGTGTTTTGTGTTGATCCGGGAAGTGGAAGAAGAGGGGATCGAGCCGATGGTTGGACTCTCAAACCGTTTTAAAGGGATGATCTTTATTGTGAGTATTGTCCCGTTCCGTTCGGAATGGAAATATGGTGAACGGTCTGTGCGTTATTGTTATCTTGATGCAGGACATCAGGCAGGCGCTATTTTGGCCTCGGCCCATGCATTGGGACAAAAAGCAACAATTTTGTCAGATATCGATGCGTTGAGTCTCAACGAACAAATGGGGTTCGGTGTGCATGAGTTCAGTTGTTTGGCCATTGGTATGGGAGAAGAGACGGAAAAAAGTGTTGTACCCCTCTCACTGCCTATGTTAGAGGTCGCACCTACGGATTATTGTGAAAACAGAAGTACATTTTCAAGGTACCTGGACCATTATAAATATACGGTTTCCTATCCTGAGATCGACGCTTTATCGAAAGATCTATCGACGATTTACAATCGCCGTTCCGTACGATTGTTTGAAGAGAAAGCGATACCCGGCGAGATCACAGATCACTTTCTGCAGCGTATGGATCAATTGAGATCATCTATAGATGCAGATGTCGTGATCTTGGAAAACGGATCCAAAGAGCCTGGACTGTATCGAAACGGCAGAAAGATAAAAGATGGAGAGTACTCCGCACTTATGACCCATCTGCTGGTGGATCAGTCTTTTATTAAAAATGCAGCGATGGTTATTATTTTTACGGCGCATGAATTTATGGCAGATCGTTTGATCACAGCAGGTGCATTTGCTCATATGCTGCAACTCGAAGCGATAGAGAAGGGTATTGGTTTTACAGGTATCGGGGCGTTCTATGATCAAAAAATACAACATTTTTTAGAGCATGAGGAGCCTATACTTTATGTATGTGCATTGGGAGGAATGAGAGCATGACAGAAAAAAAAGAAGCACAGAGTATTTTGAACATCTATCGTTTTATGAGACAAGACGGCACACTCTATCTTGATGAGGATGAAGAGATGCTCGATGCACTGTTCTCTACGATCACACAGGCAATTACAGACTCTGGACAGTTGAAGACAAAACTGCCATACAATGAATTTGTATTGCCCAGCCGTAAGGTGTTAGAAGGGGATGAAGGCTGGATTGGACATTTTGAGGAGAGAGATAACCGTCGGTTCTTTTTAAGTGATGTGCATGATTATCTCTATCTTATGTATGGCCGCTGCTAGAACAGATCTTGCATATAGGTCATTAGAATCCTCCGCAAAAGGAAAGTAGAATGGCCACAGTGATTTTACGAAATGACAATATCAAAGTCAAGGTACCAGCTGGAATGACGCTGCGTCAGATCGCCCAGAAAACAGGGGCCTCTATGGAATTTGGATGCCGTAAGGGAGAGTGTACCCTTTGTGTCGCTACTGTGGATGCAGGTATGGAGTATCTGAGTGCGTTAAACAGTAAAGAGATCACCGCATTTAATTTACTCGATAGCAAGGACAGTTCGATCCGTCTTATGTGTCAATGCAAGGTAGAAAAAGATGAGGGCGAGATCGTGATCTCGTATCTTTCGACATGTTAGGAGCTATAGCTCCTCTTACAGAAAATGTTCATTTCATAGGTGCTTTTGATCCTATGATCAGAACTTTCGACATCATTATGAAGACAGCCAACGGCAGTTCATACAACAGTTACCTTATACGCGGCAGTGAGGGTGTATGTGTGATGGACACGGTAAAAAAAGAGTTTTCAGATCAGTTTTTTGAACGTTTGGAGCTTCTTTGTACTTATGATGAGATACGGTATATCGTGCTTCATCATTTGGAACCGGACCATTCGGGTGCCTTGATAGAACTGATGGAAAGAGCCCCTCAGGCTAAGCTGATCATCTCTGGAAGGGCAGTGCTGATGTTGAAAGCATTGGTCAAAAAAGATATTGAATTTGAGACGGTTGTCACAGGCAAAAAAATTTCACTGGGTGATAAGACCATTGAGTTTTTGAGTACCCCTTTTTTACATTGGCCTGATACGATGAGTTCCTATCTGCATGAAGACAGGATACTCTTCAGCGGGGATGTGTTCGGAAGCCACTATTACGATGAACGGCTCTTTGATGATGAAGTGGGTGATTTTGGTTACGCATTTAAATACTATTATCAGCATATCATGCGTCCGTTCAAACAGTATGTCCTTCAGGCACTGCATCTCTATGAGCAGTTTGAAATAGATGTGATCGCGCCGCTTCATGGACCTGTACTGCGTACAAATCCGCAGAGATATATCGATAAATATGCGTTGTGGAGTGAGGATGCCAAACTGCATAAAAATATTGCCGGGAAAAAGATCGTTTCTGTTTTTTATATGTCAAGCTATGATAATACACTGATGATGGCCGAAAAGATCACACAGGGTGCAGACTCTCTGGACGGGATCATCGCAAGTATGTATGATCTGGCATCGCTAGAAGAGCAGAATATGATCGATCTGCTTGAAGAGTCGGATGCTGTGATTGTAGGGTCACCTACTATCAACGGGGATGCGGTGAAACCTGCATGGGACCTGCTGGCCTGTATACCGTATCTGGAGAATGCAGGGAAAATAGGTGCCACTTTTGGCTCTTACGGTTGGACCGGTGAGGCACCGGATATGCTGCAGGACCGTATGCAGTGGCTGAAGTTCAGACTGCCCACAGCCCCTTTGAAAGTAAAACTTATTCCCACAGAAGAGGAGCTTGAAAGTTGTTATGACTTTGGATACGAAGTGGCAGAGATCACAATGGGAAAAATAATGGAGATGGAATTATGATACAAGAACATGAAATGATGTATAACGGTGTAAAAGAGTTGCTGGTCAAACATGCTGTAGATGAGAACGCGAGAAATGTGCTTGCACCAAAAGTGGCAGAACATTCTTTGATGATGAATCATCTGTATGAAGATCTGGGATTTAATAGTCGTACGGAGATGGGGAAGTTCATGAAGTTGAACTTTCCTACATTGGCTGAGCAAAAACCAAAAGAGAAACTTTGGAAAAAATATTTATATGACTGCATAGGGCAAGTGGCACCTGCCTGTGTCTCCTGTGATGACCAGCTTACCTGTTTCAGCTGCCAGGTCAAGGAGATGGGCCTATGACCACACCGTCTATTTCAACCACAGAACTCTATACGCATATCGATACACTGATACAAACGGATACACCGCTGTTCATACACGGCAGTCCGGGGATCGGGAAATCCTATATCGTGGCGGATGTCGCCCAGAAAAATAACCTAGAACTTGTCGATGTCCGTCTTTCACAGATGGACCCTGTCGATCTTAGAGGGGTGCCTTCTATCAAAGAAGACCAGACGGTGTGGATGCCACCTGTTTTTTTCCCGAACGATTCTGATTCCGAAGGGATACTTTTTCTGGATGAACTCAATTCTGCACCTCCTTCCGTCCAGGCCGCGATCTATCAATTGGTGTTGAATCGTCAAATGGGTGAATATATGCTTCCCAAAGGATGGCGTATTATTTGTGCGGGGAACAGGGTAAGCGATAGAGGTGTTGTTTTCAGGCTTCCCACCCCTTTGGCAAACCGTATGGTCCATCTTCATGTAGAGGCAAGATTTGATGATTTTAAGCTCTTTGCTCTCAAAGCGGATCTGCATCATTTTGTCATAGGTTTTTTGAGCTTCCGTCCTGATCTTCTCTCTACTGAACCTGTGGTGGAAGATGATGCCAACCCTGCATTTGCAACACCCAGAAGTTACCATATGCTCTCCAATATCATCAACTCGACACAGAATATCAACGCTATCGCCTCTATTATCTATGGAACGATCGGGTACAGTGCGGGCATTGAGTTCATCTCCTATGTAAAGGTCTATGAGGAGTTACCTGATGTTGCAGGTATTTATGAAGGACATTACCCGGATATAGTGAATCAGCCGGCACTGCTTTATGCACTGGTATCCGCACTGGTTGAGTACTATAAAGGGTCGGATGCACATAAAGACCACCTCTTTGGATTTAGCCAACTGCTCCCTACGGAATTTGGTGTCATGCTGATAAAAGATGTCATCGTAAAAGATGAGAGTTTGGCAACACATCCGCTCTTTGATGAATGGCTTGAGAAGTATGGCGATTTTATCATCTGAGTTGTCATCTGAATTGAAAAGGAAGCTTGAAAAGATACGTGTCCAGTTTCTTTTTGACCACCCTTTTCTGAGTGTATTGGCACTCTCTTTGAC
>JBFEWI010000105.1:0-6238 GCA_041546475.1 Sulfurovum sp. | reverse complement strand
CGGGAAAGGTTTCCCTGCAGTATGATTTTATTGTACATCTTCTTCACCTCTTTCTTTTTTGATTGATTTTAAGCTATCTAAAGCAAACTTGTAGCAAACAGAAAAATGCCTTTCAGCTTCTTCAAGAAATCGAACTTCGTGCAGATCAACATCTTTTTGTTCGCACCACACAACCCTTTGAAAGAGTTGGTGCGTATCCTTTAGCCATTCAGTTCTCGTAAGTCTATTAAAACTCTCTTTGAACACCTTGATCCTTTTTGATCCATCATCAAAAGTGACGAATTCTTTTGAATCCTCTACAACCTTTGGTTCTTTTACCGACTTGCCGTATACACCTGCAGCAACGGTAAATACTACTTTTATATGCTTCATCTATGCAACCTTAGTCACAGGGTTGATCAAGTGAAGATCGTTTTTGCCGTAGAATTTAGTTCTGTTATGATCTTCTCTACACGGGTTAGAACATTCAACGAAGTTTTTTGTGATCGCTGTCACCTTATAACCTGTTCCATTTTCATAACCGCCGTCTTTACCTGACCACACATCTGATAATACTACTTCCTGACCTACTTCTAAATTTGTTTTTAACATTTTTTTGTTTCCTTTCTTTTTGATTGTCTTAGATATTTTTGAATTGCTTCTTCGTGACTTGTAGCATTGAAGATAACACCGCCTACTTCGTACTTTTGCTTACCGCTATGTACACCTTTGTAAATTGCCTTTAATTCTATCATATTGCTTTACCCTTATATTGGTATTGATTTTTGATTAAAATCGATTTTTGAGCCGTTTCCTACTTAATACGGCATATGTTCTAAGAAGAACTTTGGTTTCTTTAGTGAACCGTGAAATCGAATGTACATTATACCGTCTTTCTTTTTTGATCCGAATATCAGCCATTTTAGAAATTTCATCTTTGATCCTTTACATAAAATTCAATATTTCGCGTTCAACCTGTTCGGCTGTCATATCTGTTAAGAAGTGTTGCAGAGCAATATCGATGAAATCGCTGTACAGTTTTTCAAACTCATCTTGATCCATTGAATCGAAACTCATACTATCAGGAATGTACAGGGTGACACCTTTGGTTGTAAAGTGCTTACTGTACCGCCCCGCCTTAAGCATCATTTCACGTCTTAGTTCTTCCTGTGTCTTGTACACCGTCTGATTGTCAAAAACCATCTTTAGGAATGCAAACATCTTTCGGTGAAACATAGGGTTTCTATTACGCTTATATTCGATCATAATTGAATCGCCATTTTTGATCTTTGACAAAGCTTCAATCGCTTCATCATCGGCAGGGAGTAAAACCCCGCCCTGTGATTTAATCATCAGCAGCTTCATTGCCTATTTCCTTTGGCTTTACTTTTTTTGGTTGTCTTTTGTTTACCTTGATCCTTGCAGGTGTTGCCTTGATCACTTTCTCTTTTGTGACCGTCTTTCTCTCTGCCTTACCCAACCCGATCAAAAGTTCTTCAACTTCTTCAGGTGTAATATTTATCACAACTTCTTCAACTTCATATGTTTCACGATTCTCATCTTTGGCAGTAACCAATGATACCGAAGAACAGATCACACCGTTCAGCTTATCGAACCCGTTTCTTTGGAAGAACTTAGCACCCTCTACCTTGATCAGTTCTTTCTGTGCAGCGATCTCTTTTTTGCGATCCTTGATCTGTTCTTCAAGAATTTTGATCTGCTTTTCCTGCAGGTCGATATTGTCAAAGCTTAGTGCTATGTAATCAGCGATCCCTGCTTCTACAGGAAGTTCTTTTTCATTGAGTGAGTTTATCTTCCAATCAAGTGTATTTCCAACATCATCTGTAGATTCTAAATGCCCGTGATAGAACGGGCTTACTTCTTTATTTTCATTTTGCATCTTCTTCTTCCTTTTGTCTTTGTTGTTTTTTAGTAAGTAGTGTCACAAGTTGTCCTGCTTCCGATCCGTATAGATCACGAATATCTTCTACACCGTAGAATTCCAATACCTCTGATTCATCAGTTTCTGTTTCCTTGATAAGCTTTTCAATACTTTCAACGATAACTTTTTCAACGTACTTTTGAGGAAGATATTTTGCATCAAGCTTTTTAGGCTTCCAATACAGGTACTGACCATTCTTATCTTTTGCACTTTCCCACGCTGCCTTATCTTCATACTTAAGAGCCTTAAACTCATCAGGTGTCAAACAGTCTGCAAATAGCGGCGGAATGTCATACAAGTATCTACCGATACCCCATTGTACAGCAGCACGTTTCATCGCACCACTAAGACCGCCTTTTGTAGATTCAATGTTCGTATTATCAGCACCATCATATTTAGCGATCCATTCGCCGCCGTGTTTGATGGCAATACCACACATAGCACCATCACCAACACTATTAGGAAGTGGCAGATATTCATTTCGCCAATTCATACAACCTACTACATCATCAAGACGTGTCTGAATAGCCCTGTTTGTAACGTAGGCAATAAGTATAGCATATGGCTTATTGTTTTTATAGCCTACCTGCTGCGGTCTGAATTCAAGGTCTATCTGTTTGAATGGCTGCGTAAGCTCACGCAGGATTCTTTTTTCGTTTTTATCTTTGAAAAGTGTTCCCATCTTACACCCTTTCTTTTAAGATTTTTTTTACCAATCCGTGAACGATGTCTTTCGTGTCTACTCTGAACATTCCAAAATCGTGAACATTTACAGTCAAAGAACCATCTTCTGCACTTTGAAAAATCTCACCTATGAGTATATGATCTTTATGTTCTATTGAAAATCCGCCCTTTAAAAAATCATTGGGCTGTATAGCTTTTTCTTCAGTCAATTTTACTTTTAAATTTTTCACTTTTTATCCTTTTCTAATTTGAATTTTTGATTTATTGATAGGAATTCTTCTACTGAAATGAATTCACCTGTGGACTTACGAAACCTGTAAATATCCTCACCGTCACCGAAGAAGATTTTCTCATCTTCGTCAAGCATTCTGTATCCCTGAAACATTTCATCGGTAACAGTTGCCCCGCCTTGCATTGCAGCAAGGGCTTCGGCAGTTTCCATTCTACAAGATGCCGACTATCGGCATAATGATGTATTTGAACCTGCAGCAGTCAATGCTTACAGGCAATGCAGGATCGGTGAATCTTACGAACATTTCTTTTTCATAGTTCTTATTCACATACTGTGGTAAAAGCTTTTTGTCTACAACGATCTTATTCATTGCAAAGACACCTGAAGCATCTGCAATCTCTGCTATCTGCACATTATTTTTAAAATCAAGACCGCCTGAAATTCTTGTATAATCAGGGTATCCAACTACATACTCTGAAAACTTTCTCATTGACATAATTTCAACGTTATCTTTGTCAAGAATCTTGATATTAAAATCACTAAGCTCAAACGATTCACCGCCTTTCACTTTCAGAGCCTGTCTTGCAACTTCACCGTGAACATAAAACACACCCTGTACTTCTTGACCGTGTTCAAAAATAGCCAATCTTCGGGTATCCGTAGCTACTGCATTTTTACCGTCTACCTGAATATACTCTATCTCAACCTTTGGATTTACAACCGCACAGGCACTCACTAATACTTTTAGCTGATCTTTTGTTAAAATCATTATTTATCCTTTCTAATCTCTATAGTCTTTAAATACTTGTTCTTCTTCATTTCTGTCGAAACCTCTATTGTATGCCTTGATCTGTTCTTCAGTCATATCTTCTGCCCAAACCAACACAGAAACACCGTCTACTTCCTTTCTGTAATTCGGCTTCCTTTTTCTTCTGTAATAGCTGTCTGCAGCACCACGATCTTCAGCATTTCTCAATGCAGCATCTTCAGCATCTATACCCTTGATGGTTGCATCGATCAGCATCTTCTTACCAATACTGATCTTTGCTTCCAATTCTTCTTTTTGTTCACCCTTAAGGTGATAGATCGCGTATACTTCACAGGCTGAAATCAAACTGTTAAGTGCTGCCCATTCCGAAACGTTACATTCAAGCTTTGCCATTACTGATCCTTTTTATGTGCTGCTGTAAGACCGAAGATGAAGCCCATCGCTTCACTCTGATCTTTAAACTCATACATATCACCATTGTATTCTATAAGGTACGGGTGAGTGCTTCTTTCATTGTAGTAAAAATCTGCCTTTACACCTTTGTTTTTCAACTTAAGTGCAAGGCTGTGCATTACTGTTCTTTCAAAAATATCTTTTGCCATTATTTACCCTTTATATGTACTTCAACGATCTCAATGTGAGTGATTTTAGCTGCGTTTCCTGCAGCATATCTTTCTTTATTTTTTGCCCAATCTCTACGATACCATTCTGCAGCAGTTCCTCTACCTCTACGTTGCTGTGTAGGGAATAAGCATTGTCTTGCTGCCTTTTCTGCAAGTTCACGTGAAGATGCAAAACCTGTATAACCTTTTGCGTTAAGATCAGCTTTGATCTCTGAAAGTTCTTTATCCCATATTTGAACAGATGGTACGAAATATGCGTGTGTATACTCTTTGTGAGTATTTCTGCTAATAACTTTACCATTCTTAAACGTAGCCGTATATGAATTTTTCATATGTAATCCTTTTATGTTTATTATGTGCAATCGCACACAGAGCAGTATGTAAAGGGAGAAAACATACTGCCGTGTGTACGATCAGAAGCTTTTTAAACAAGACCTGACTTCCCACAACCCTGAACCTTTATTGATAATCCGTTGCTTCTGAATTTCTTGCTTCTATGATCTCTCATAGTTGATAAGTTAAAAAAACACGTAGCTAAAACAGGTGCTACAGGACGAATTATAGCACAACTAAATTTCAATGTCAAGAGGTTTTCGCATTTTTTTTGAGAAATTTGCTTGACATTGATTTTGAAAGATGATATAATTCGATCTGTAAGCAATTACAAACGAAAGGAATTACAATGACAGACGTAGAACTATCTATGCGGTTCGGAGTGCCTACACGGACACTATCGGATTGGAAAAAACAAAAGCCATCTAATTGGCGAAAGAAGATGTACCTGTTTCTTCAGGAAACCCTGATCAAAGAGAAACAGGAAGCAAGAGAAAAAGAGGTGAGCCGTACAGAAGAATAGTGCGGCTTTGGATCATAAAGTAACAAAGGATTACTATGGATATTTTTGATGTGTTAAATAAGAGGAATGAAAATAGAGTTTCGATAAAAAGACAGGTTAAGACTTTACTTCAAACTAACCCTGAAATGCGTGGCGATGATACGACTTTAGTTGTACAGGAAATGTTTTACAGGACTTTTGGGTTCAGTCTTACACAGGAACAAATTACTTTTCTTGCTTCGGTAGATCGTGCAAGAAGATCGGTACAAAAAGAGAATAGCAGTCTTGATCATAGAGCATATGTGAAAGATGTGTTAGAACCAAATGATAGAAAATTTTATGGGAGTAAGTAGAATGGGAAATGCAAGAAAATTCTTAGAGCTTGACGAGAAAAAGAGAGAGCAAAGAAAAAAAATATCAGACGAAAATGATCTTATAGAAGTTCATCAAGAATTTGCGGTTACAACTAAATGTCCTGATAGTGAAAGAAATACGGAAACAAAGCTCAATAAATCAAAGCTTGGTTTTAAAGATAGATCAGATGCAGTAGTTTATCACGCTTATGACAGCCTTTTGATTGAAAAAGATGGAATTAAATACAGACTAAAGCAACTATACCAAAGAAGAACACACTTTGTTGGTGTTACGTTCAAGGCTACACCTGTTTCATCAGTAGGATCAGCTTTTGATATTTCAGAAAAAGTATTAAAGACTGAAATCGCAAAAGAAAGAATAACGATAGTAAAGGAAGATTGATATGGCAGAAAGAAGAATGTTTAGTAAGAAGATCATAGATAGTGATGCGTTTCTTGATCTTCCTTTGAGTACACAGGCACTATACTTTCATCTTGCAATGAGAGCAGATGATGAGGGGTTCATAAACAACCAAAAGCGTATTATGAGAATGGTTGGTGCTGCAGAAGATGAGTACAAGCTTTTAATAGCAAAAGGATTCTTGATAGACTTTGATTCAGGTGTGGTTGTAGTTAAGCATTGGAGAATCCACAACTACATTCAAAAAGACAGATTCAAGGAAACTTCATACACCTTTGAAAGGTCGATGTTAGGGCTAAAAGAGAACAATGCGTACACAATGGATACAGAATGTATACAAGTTGTACCCGTAGGTAAGGATAGGTTAGGTAAGGATAGGTTAGGTAAGGATAGTAAAGAT
>JBFEWI010000282.1:0-1673 GCA_041546475.1 Sulfurovum sp. | reverse complement strand
GCAGACAAAAAAGCAGTAAATACAATAAAGACCTTTACCTCAGTAAGTGTGCCTTATGTGAAGAGAGTGTGGAAGATGTGCATCATATCGCAGAACAGAAGCATGCAAATGAAGAAGGGCAGATAGACCACTTCCACAAAAACCATAAATACAACCTCATCCCCCTATGCAAAAATCATCATAATCTGGTACATGAAGGGAAGATCAATATCTCTGGGTTCGTGATGACAAGTGAAGGATTGAAACTGCATTATGAGATCAAGAGCTAAAGCCCAGTGCACGTGATGAACTAAATTCAGAATCGTACAAAATATAACGCAGACCAAAATAGGTGTAGAGTGCATGAGGTTTGCCCGCAGGAAATGCCCTTGGGGTGTGCTGGAGATTTAAACGCTGCACTATTAGTACAGCGTTAAATATCTATCGAAAAATTGTGTGTTATAAACTTATTTTTATTTCTTCTGGGGTGTGACGTACATATTGATATAACGTCCCTCTTGTGTAGGTTTACTCTCCAGGTTTCCGATATCTTCAAGCATCGGCCAGACACGGTTAAGCACCTCTACTCCCCATTCAGGGTTTGCCATTTCACGTCCTCTAAGGAAGACACGAAGTTTTACATGTTTCCCTTTCTCTAGGAATTCTCTGGCATGCTTGACTTTATAGGCTATGTCATTGTCCGCGATCTTACAAGAGAACTTGACCTCTTTCACATCGATGGTCTTTTGTTTCTTTTTTGCTTCTTTCTTCTTTTTTTCTTGGTCGTATTTGTGCTTTCCGTAGTCCATGATTTTAGCAACAGGAGGTTTTGCATCAGGCGACATAAGCACAAGGTCTAACCCTCTCTCTTCGGCTATCTGAAGCGCTTCATCTTTTGAAATGATCCCAAGCTGTTCGCCGTCATCACTGAGCACTCTAAGCTCATGTGCTCTGATGGCATCATTCATAATGACATCATCACCTTTTTTTCTGCCTCTGCTTCTATCTTGTTGTCTACTCAAATTTTACCTTCTTGAAGTTGTTGTGTTAATTTTACCATAAAATCTTCTTGTGAAAGATTATACTGTTCTTTGGCTCTTCTGTCACGGATTGCGACCGTTTTATTTGCCACTTCTTCATCTCCGATGATCACTACGTACGGCACACGCTGCTTTTCCGCGTTACGTACACGTTTGTTAAGAGAATCATTTTTGTCATAAACTTCAGCATCCATTCCCTCTTGAACCAATCTTTTCTTAAGCGCATAGGCATAATCTGCATGCGTATCGGCGATAGGAACAAATATGACCTGTACCGGTGCCAAGAAGAAAGGGAACTCTCCGGCATAATGCTCAGTCAGGATACCGATGAAACGTTCAAATGATCCCAGGATCGCTCTGTGTATCATCACCGGTTTCTTACGTGTGTTGTCATCCGCAACATACTCTACCTCAAAACGTTCAGGAAGGTTAAAGTCCACCTGTATCGTACCACACTGCCATTTACGTCCAATAGCATCCGTGATCTTGATATCGATCTTCGGACCATAGAATGCTCCCCCTCCTTCATCGATACTAAATGGAAGGTTATTGCCGTTCAATGCATCTTTGAGTCCTTGTGTTGCCAATTCCCATACCGCATCATCACCGATCGCCTTTTCAGGCTTGGTCGCTACTTCCATCGTATACTCAAAG
>JBFEWI010000228.1:0-2409 GCA_041546475.1 Sulfurovum sp. | reverse complement strand
TGACCTGAAACAGTATAAAAATGACCATCATACAAAAGGATACAACGCGTGAGATTTTCAAGATTATTAATCCCTACAACCAAAGAGACACCCAATGATGCAACATTGGCAAGTCATATCTATCTTATCAGAGGTGGATTTATACAGTCAGTAGGGGGAAGCGGACTTTACAATTTTCTGCCTTTAGGCAAAAAGATACTGGATAAAGTACATGCAGTAGTAAAAGAGGAATTGGATAAAGCTGGCTGCCAGGAGGTGAGTCTCTCTTTTGTTACACCTGCAGCACTCTGGGAAGAGAGCGGGCGTTTAGAGAAGTACGGTAAAGAGCTGCTACGTTTCAAAGACCGTAAAGAGAATGATTTTATTTTAGGACCGACCCATGAAGAGATGATGGTGAACCTGGTGAGACAAACAGTGAAAAGCTATAAACAGCTTCCTTTGAATGTCTATCAGATCAACCTCAAGTTCCGTGATGAGATCAGACCTAGATTCGGTCTGATGCGTGGACGCGAGTTTTTAATGAAAGATGCCTACAGTTTTCATGCCTCTACAGAAGATATGCAAAGAGAGTTTGCATTGATGGAAGAGACCTATAAAAAGATATTTACACGTCTTGGACTGGAGTTCAGGGTCGTAGATGCAGATTCCGGTGCGATCGGAGGATCTGGCAGTAAAGAGTTCATGGTACTGGCCGACTCGGGTGAAGATACGATCGTGGTATGTGATAGCTGTGAGTATGGGGCTAACATAGAAGCTGCCGTAGCCAAACCGAAAGCCTATGATGCTTCTACGGAGATCAAAGTGGTCGCGATGAAAGCTTTGTATGATGAAGGTGTCAGCAGAGTCGTGCACTTTGCTCTACCTTCATCTGTGGAACTTCAGGATGTAAAAGCGTGTAATGCGGTCAATGCCAATGATCTTGTAGAACATGAAGAGGAAGCAGCGATAGAGACACTGGTGGTAGACGCTGCATTAGAAGGTATAGAGGACTTTAAGGCGGAAGAGAAAATCTATGCCGATATTTCTGCCGTGCAGGAAGGTGATGCTTGTGCGTGCTGTGGAGGATCATTGCGTTATACCAAAGGGATAGAAGCCGGGCACATTTTCCAACTGGGAACACGATACTCTGAACCGTTAGCAGCGAATTTCTTAGATGAGAACGGGAAGTCACAGCCTATGGTCATGGGAACCTATGGTATCGGTGTAAGTCGTCTGCTCGCAGCGATCATCGAACAGAACCATGATGAAAAAGGGTGTATCTGGACGAAAGAGTCTGCACCGTTCGACCTGCAGATCATCGTCTCCAATATCAAAGATGAAGCACAGGTCGCTTTGGGTGAACAGCTCTATGAAGCAATGGTGGCCAAAGGTGTGGATGTACTGCTTGATGACAGAAAAGACAGATTCGGTGCCAAAATAAAAGATTATGAGCTTATCGGTGTACCGCATGCAGTGGTCATAGGAAAGAAACTGGCAGAGGGTACAGTAGAATTCATGGCCAGGGACGGTATGCTCAAAGAGGAAGTCTCAGTAGATGCCATAGCCGATCTTCTGGCTGAAAGATTTTAATATGATATTTCTGATCATCCCTTTTGCGCTTATCGAACTTTATCTTTCGCTAAAGACAGGGGAGACCATAGGTTTCTTCTGGTCAGTGGTATGGATCGTATTGAGTTTTGCTCTGGGTATGATGCTTTTGCAAAAATCTTCACAAACGATGATGGGCAATATGCAGTCCATGAGACAAGGGAAACTTGATATCAGAAGATTTCAAAATGCAAGTATGTCCTATTTTATCGCTGCGATTCTACTTATTATTCCGGGAGTATTCAGTGACCTTTTGGGTGTCATTGCATTTTTTTATTCACTTTATTTACAATTTATTGCTAAAATAACCCCCGAAGGAACAACACATTTTAAAAAACAAGGAGATGATGATGTCATTGATGTCGAAATTATTGATGAGCACAGTACTAGCAAGCGTGACTCTTAGTGCCAATGCACAGCCAGATAACAAACAATTGGTTAAATATGTAAAGAGGTCTGTGGTGAAAAACCCGCAGGTGAAAGTCAAAGGTGTCACAGTACTAGAGTCTAAAACAGATAAAAGATTACCGGGATGGACTATTCTGTTAACGACGATGGATCTCGAGTATCAAAAAAGAGAGATACATGCACCCGAAATGATGTTTGTGAAGGATGGACTTGTTACAGGACATTTAGTGAATCTAAAAACCGGAAATGATTACAGAGATGAGATCAAACCTAGTGTTCCTCAGAGCTATTATGACGATGCCCACCTGCTGTTTGGTAACAAAGATGCAGAGCATAAGATACTTATCTTCTCTGACCCGCAATGTCCGTTCTGTCAAGAAGTCGTACCGGAGATCTTTAAATTATCTAAAGAGA
>JBFEWI010000013.1:0-17714 GCA_041546475.1 Sulfurovum sp. | reverse complement strand
TCAGAGATCTTCATCATCGTTGCTTTTAGGTGTAGTGACCAGATAAGACCATTCTCTTTAGCATCTTCGATCGTTTGCTTATAGAAATCTCTAAGTGCAGCAACTGACATGAATGTACCGTCAAGTACTTCACCCTCTAGTGCATCAATTGAAGTCAACTCTTTACCGTTAAGAGCGATAGTAACCTTTTGTGCTTTGTCCATAGTCACAGACTGCTCATTTGCGTAGAAGTCACCTTTCCCACCCATATGTGCAACACGCGCTTTTGAATTTTCTGCATATGCTTTAAGTCTGTGTGGGTTGTTTTGTGCAAATCTCTTTACCGCTTTCGCAGCTCTTCTGTCTGAGTTTCCTTCTCTTAGTACCGGGTTAACCGCAGAACCAAGACATACACTGTATTTTGCCTGAATCGCTTCTTCTTCAGCATTTGCCGGGTTTTCAGGGTAGTTAGGGATATCGTAACCTTGACCTTGAAGCTCAGCGATACAATCTTTTAGCTGTCCAACTGAAGCAGAGATGTTTGGAAGTTTAATGATGTTTCCGTCTGGTTGAAGAACCACTTCTCCAAGTTTAGAAAGTTCATCTTCTGCAAGACCCATAGCTGCAAGTACTCTTCCTGCAAGTGAGATATCTCTCTCTTCTACTGTTACACCTGCTGCTTGTGTAAATGCATTTACGATTGGTAACAATGAATACGTAGCTAGAGCCGGCGCCTCATCGATTTTTGACCATATGATTTTTGGTAAGTTTGACATATCTGTTCCTTAGTTTGATTGTTAATGGAGAGATTGTAGCACTACTTTAGTATTATTAAAGTGAAATAGAGTGTTATCAAAAAGTTATATTATTTATTTGTTTCTATACTACACAAATTTTGCCCTTTATGTAGTTGAAGTGAACTAGATATACGAACTATACAGCCATTTAGCTTACAATATACTCCGCAGGAAAACCTACCGGTATCGGGTTGTGAAGTTTTACGAACATTTCACCATCCCCTACTCTGCAGAGTTCATAGGGAACATAGAGGAATCTTGCAGCGATCTTCTTCTCTATTTGACTTTTTTCTTCTAAATGCAAACGTATACCACTTGGAACATCTTGAACAAAATTTTCTGGTATGAGTGTATCAACCGCCAGGACCATCACATCGACATCACCCTGTTTGATACGTTTTTTTAATATCTCTTCCAATAATGCATAACTCTCAGTCGTGTCCTTCACTTCGTTTTCGAAAAGTTCGACCTCTCCCGCATCATTTAGTAACATCAAGAAAGGTTGAAAGTACTTTGTCTTTTCAAGTAAATCCTGAGCCCGGTAGACTGCCTGTTCTAAAAGTGTAAATGCTTTTTCATCTTCTAACGTAGACATAGAACTCCTGGTACAGAGGTACGCATCCGCTAAAAATCTCCTGCAGCTGCATTTTCCATCATCGTATACATACCTGTTCTTACTTCATTTGCAAGTTCATAAAGATCAGGTGATAACGTATAACCACCGCTTATCATCAGTTCCATACTCATCGTATAGATATAGATATCTCCGTTTGGTTCTTCAACAAAACCGATTCTACATGGCATAAAACCTATAAACTCTGGCGAATGCCCTAAAAACTTATCTGCAATATAAGGAGAACAGTATGAACGGATATGGGTAAGAAGCCCACCGTTTTTAAACAACTTCCCGTTTCTAGGCATCGTTTTACTGTCTACCAACGCCATGCCGTATTCACTGGCAGTTTCATCCATGATCTCTAAAGCATTCTCAAATGCTTCTTGTTTGGTCATTCCTTCGGGTATTACCATTTTTACTTTACGGATCATCCCTTTTGCAGGATCTCCTGTTTCGAGTACCTTATCAAACATTTTCATATACTCCGGCAATGCCTGAGAATCAAGTTTACTTACCTGTCCGATCTTCGTCCCCAGATCAAACTTCACGAATGCAAAAATAAAGCCGATAACAACGACGGCCCCCACAAATGTAAACAAACCTTTAATAAATTTCATTGTCTTCCTTTAGTATGAATAAGGGGTTATTATAATATATATGAATAAAAACAAGATTAAAGGTTTGGTATCGCCTTCATTAACAACTTGCCATACTCATTCATCATCTTGTATAACTTCAATGATTATGCACTGCTTACTCTGCTGTCCGTGTAGAGGTCATACCGACACTCAACCAACTTTGCATACCACCACGATACCACTTCATCTTTTTCGGTGGGTATCCCAACTCCAAAAGAGCCTCTATCATTTGTGGTGACTGTCTGCACCATACACCATTACAAAAGAATAGAATAGTCTTAGCATTGGAGAAATCATAAGGTGTTTTATCACCTTTAACCCCAAAACGTTTGAGTGCTTCTTTCTTCTCTTCGATCCACTTGTCTCGTTCGGTAAAGTAGATAAAAGGTATATTGATCGCCGAAGGAATGGTCACACTTTTAAACCATTGTGTTTTTCTGCTATCAACGAACAACATCTGCGGATCATCCTGCATCTCTTCAAGAAACTCCAATACTTCAAGCTCTCCAAAAGTTTCAATATCTTCATGTATCTTCATCGGAGAGAGTTTTCCTGCAGCAGTAATAAATGTTTTTTTACAATATTCTGCCACATCTCTACTGGCATACGAGCCATCCCAATACTCTCTTGCATTAAAAGGTATCTTACGGCATCTTAAGTCTGAGTCTCTTGCGATTGTCGTTTTTTTAACTTTTCCGTCTTCTTCAGTGTAGCTAATATCAATACTATGTGCATGTATCATAGCTGTATTCTGTTCTGCAAACGCAAGAGTATATAAAGATAGTACCACTAACATATTTTTAAGCATAGCTTTTCCTTTTGAATGATAAACATATTGTTGAGGGGGCTTATCCTTCGACAGCTAAATGCTCTTCCAAGTAAACCCCAAGTTCTTTTGCCTCTTCCATAATAAGTTCACTTACTTTCATTTTGGATTCTATCACTACATCTGCAAGCTTGGACTTGATATGAACTTCCAACGGACGCTTTCCAGGATATTTGTCAACCAGGCACATCAGTTCTTCAACGATCTTTGCATCAGGCATAAGGTTAAGCGAAAGAATCAGTGGAGGTTGCACAGGCTCTTCAACATGTTTGATCTCTTTTTCTACTTTGACCTTCGTCTTCTTCGCATCTTTCATACTTGAGATCTTCAATATATTCATACGTGTAAAGTCACCGTCTTTGGTGATCTTCACTTTAAAAGCGATCGGTTTGCTAAGATCAAAATCTTCTTCCAGTTCTTTAAGACGGTTCTCAAAGAGCATGAGTTCAATGTTCCCGTGCAGGTCCATAATATTGGCGATACCGAACTTGTTCCCTTTTTTACTTATCTTCTCTGTTATCTCTTCAATTTTTCCGATGAACATTGCCTGTGAGCCATCCGCCAGATCGTCTATCTCCGAACTGAGTGTATAGTTGATCTCATCGAGTGTTTCACGATACTTATCCAATGGGTGACCCGAAACATAGAAACCTAGCGACTCTTTTTCCATCTCTAGGATCTCCATGGGTTCGAACTCATCCATATGGGAAAGTTCCAACGTCACAGCCGTCATCTCTTCAGCTTCACCAAAAAGGGAGCCTACCGCCTGCTTCTTGGCATCTCCTGCTTTTTTTGCAGCCTCAATGATCTCCTCGATCTGTGAAAGCATCGCTTTACGGCTGTATCCAAAACTGTCCAGCGCACCTGCCTTGATCAGTGATTCAATGACCTTTTTGTTCACTTTACTCGA
Source organism: Sulfurovum sp. (assembly GCA_041546475.1). GTDB lineage: Bacteria > Campylobacterota > Campylobacteria > Campylobacterales > Sulfurovaceae > Sulfurovum. The sequence continues at coordinate 13,948 of JBFEWI010000013.1, read as the reverse complement.
ATCGATACGTGAAACAAAGTCAGAAAAGTCTTTGAACTCCCCCTCTTCCCTAGCTTTAAGCATACTCTTGATCGCTATATCACCTGCACCTTTAATGGCACCCATACCGAACATAACGACCTCATCACCATCTATACTACGTGCTTCAAATACCAAACCCGAACGGTTGATATCCGGTGGAAGAAGTTGAATGCCCATGCGTTTGAGTTCATCAACATATTTGACCACTTTATCCGTATTGTTCTTTTCGAGTGTCAGGATAGCCGCCATGAACTCTGTCGGATAATAGTGCTTCAAATATGAGGTATAGAATGTTATCATTGCATACGCGGCAGAGTGGGATTTGTTGAAACCGTACCCTGCGAACTTTACAATAAGATCGAAAAGATCTGCTGCTTTTTCTCTGTCAAAGCCTTTTTTGGCAGCACCGTCGGCAAACTGTCCTTTGAGTTTATCCATCTCTTCTTTGATCTTCTTACCCATCGCCCTACGAACAAGGTCCGCACCACCAAGGCTGAATCCACCGATGGTCTGCACGATCTGCATAACCTGCTCTTGGTATACGATCACCCCATAGGTCGGTTTGAGGATAGGCTCAAGTTCAGGGAACGAATACGTGATCTCTGCCCTTCCGTGCTTACGCTCGACAAAGTCATCCAGCATCCCTGATTCCATCGGTCCAGGACGGTAAAGTGCGAGCATCGCAATGACATCCTCAAAACCGTTTGGTTTCAGTTTTTTGGCCAGATCCTGCATACCCGCCGATTCTATCTGGAAGAGTCCCAGTGTCTCACCTGTACTGATATAGTCATAGACTTCTCTGTCTTCGATATTCTCTTCAACGAAATTGATGCGCTTGCCATGTCTCTTTTCTACAAGCTTCAATGCCTCTTCTATGACCGTAAGCGTTTTCAGTCCCAAAAAGTCAAACTTGATGAGATCCACATCTTCTACATATTTTCCACTGTATTGCGTTGCAAGCGTATCAAGTCCCGTAGGTTTAAATAAAGGTGTTTTTTGCCAAAGCGGTTCATTGGAGATAACGACACCCGCAGCATGTGTACCTGCATTACGGTTAAGTCCCTCAAGTGCGAGTGCATACTCCCAGGTACGTTTTGCCTGAGGATCACTCTCTAGCAGTTCTTTGATCTTAGGTTCTTTTTCGTATGAGTTTTTCAGATCTATCCCCAATTCATCAGGGATAAGTTTCGCCATGGCATCTGCTTTGGCATAAGGCATATCAAGGACACGTGCCACATCACGGATCACCCCTTTTGCCAATAGTTTACCAAAAGTGATGATCTGCGCCACGTTGACCCGTCCATACTTCTCTACCACGTAGTCCAGTATCTCCTGACGACGCGCCTGACAGAAGTCCATATCGATATCTGGCATGGAGATACGTTCAGGGTTCAAGAAACGCTCAAAGAGCAGTCCATAAGGCATCGGGTCGATATCTGTGATCTTCAGTGAATAAGCAACAAGCGAACCTGCAGCAGACCCACGTCCCGGTCCTACCGGGATACCCATCTGCTTCGCCGCATCGACGAAGTCCCAAACGATAAGCATATAGCCGGGGAATTTCATATTATTGATAATGTCTATCTCGACTTGGAGTCTGTCCCTATACTCTTGGTGTTTCTCTTCAGGTACGATCTCTAAACGTTTCTCAAGCCCTCTGCGTGACTCCTCTATAAAAAGTACTTTATCATTCTCTAAAGAATACTCTTTGTCTGGTTCAGGAAGTACTAGATCAATGGCTTCTGCACGCTCCCTGGCAAATTTAAAGTTAGGCGGTGTAGGGTCACCCAGTTTGATCTCCAGATTACATTTATCCGCTATCTCCTGGGTATTTTCAATGGCTTCAGGGATATCTGCAAAAAGTTCCGCCATCTGTTCCGGGGATTTCACATAAAACTCATGGACCGAGTGACGCAGACGGTTAGGATCATCATAGAGTTTGTTCATTGCGATACACATGAACGCTTCATGGGCATCTGCGTCTTTTTGTTCTGTATAGTGTGTATCATTGGTGGCTACGATCTTAATACCAGTCTCTTGCGAGAGTTGAATGATCTGCTTGTCTATACGATGCTGATCACCGATACCGTGACGCATCAGTTCCAGATAAAAGTCATCACCGAAGACTTCTTGGTATTTTAAGGCCACTTTTTTTGCCTCTTCATACCCCTTCGCACCAAACTTCACATTCCTCTCTGAAAGATTCATATGCCAGTTCACCTCTCCTTGTAGACACGCAGATGAGCAGATAAGTCCTTCACTGTTCTCTTTCAAAAGATCCCAGTTGATACGGGGATAGTAGTAAAAGCCATCGATATAGGCAAGAGAACTCAGGTACATCAGGTTTTTATAACCCACTTCATTTTTAGCGTAGAGACAGAGGTGGAAACGCTGACGCATCGATTTGTCACCCAGGTCTGCTTGGTTATGTACATACGCTTCCATTCCAATGATCGGTTTGATCCCTTCATTGCGCATGGTATTATAAAAGTCAATGGTACCAAACATATTGCCATGGTCCGTCATGGCAACAGAGGTCATCCCCTGCTCTTTGATCTTTTTGGCAAGTGCCTTGATCTTATTGGCACCATCGAGCAGCGAGTATTCAGTATGTAAATGAAGATGGGTAAATTGAGGTTTGGCTTTTGGTTCTTCTGACATAAATGACCTTTAGAAATATTGAGCCTAATATAACAAAGTTTTGGTAAAAACGGATTGAAAAACATCGACTATTTTTCTCATACCGCTTGGTATAAACCCATACGATATGAATTCAATATCATAATCTAAAATAATAATATTCATAATGTATGCATTTAAGTATGCTTATGTATAATCCCGCTTTATATACATATAAATCTAAAGTTATAAAAGGAACCATATGAAAAACCTCATCAAGTTTTTTACTGTGATACTCTTAACAAGTATCACACTGCGCGCAGATATACATACAGATCTGCAAAATCTATTGAACCAGACCAGTACACTGAACAGTGCACTGGAAAATTTTACATTCAACCAGGAGAATTCATGTGCGCAGCTGAGAACATTGAACCACTCTATCGAAGATCATACCTCAACGATGAAAAACATCACGAATAATATGTCTACTTTTTCGGTCATAGAGGCTGACATGGATGTACTTGATGCGCTATCCTCTTTAAGTCAGAATATGAGTGTTGAATCCGTTCGTTTATATATGGAATTAAATACGATCACGGACACGGCTGAGCTTTTTGAATACAATGCCGGACTCAATGCTGTATTACAACTCTCTCAGGATATCGGTGCGATGGCGGATCGTATTTTGGAAATGGCAGATCGTATTTTGATCATGGCTGACAACATCGGCCTTATGTCAGACAGGATCATTACGACACAAATGATCCAAAATCAAAATATTGCTTCAACACAAAGTTCTATTTTGCTCACACAGCAGAACATGGTACTCCTGAGTGATTCACTCTCTACTATCGGCTATAACCTTACATTAGGACAGATCATCAATAATACGGATCTGCTCTCCTCTGAGATGAACCAAACCATTCTTACAAATACCAATATGCAAACCGAACTGGTATCGATCCAGTCACAAACAGTAAACCTCTTAGATAGTATGACAACCCTTTTAGATCTCATGGTAACGAACAGTGCCAAGATGAGTCATTATATCAATTCAGATACCCTTACCATGCTTGGTGACATCTCCGTGATACATCGTGCGCTCAGTGTATCATTGGAAAATTATGCCAATACGATCGAACAGCTTGCACCTTTAACAGATACCGTTATTCTTTCAGACGCGACAGCCACAATGCTTCAACTCACAAAAGATATAGGGGTCATGTCTGACCGCATCATGCAAATGACCGATAAGATCTACATTATGGCAGACAATATCGGACTGATGTCAGACAACATCGTGACGACACAAAATATTCAGATGACAAATGTAGCACTGACAAAGTCATCACTTTTAACATCGCAGTCAATTATGATCACTGTGATCAAAAACTTTGGACTATAGGGAGTAAAGATGAATAGTATATTTAAATTTTTTGCAGTACTGGCATTCTCAGCTTCATTGCTTCAAGCAGACCTTAAAGCGGACCTGGCAAATATCAACACCTCTATGTTAGAGCTGAACAGCACTATCGCTACTACAGATCTGACTTCAGATACGATGTGTGCATCCTTGGTCTCACTGAACAAACAAGCCAAAGCTATTGTGAATGCAATCGTTCTTGTCAATGAGAGTTTTGGTACACCGATCACCTTGGATAATGAGACGCTATCACTCACAGAAAACCTTTTTGTAGCGGCAGCATCACTCTCTAGAGAATCATCCCTTTTATCCGATGAGATTGCACTGCTTCAATCCAATACAGATGCTTTCATACTCTCTGACGCCATCACAGCGATGTTGCAGCTTTCAAGTGACATCGAAGAAATGGCGAATAGGATCGGTGAAATGGCAGATAATATCTTGATCATGTCAGACAATATCGGCTTGATGGCCGATCGTATCTTGGAGACGCAGGCCATACAGAGCGAAAACCTGATACTTACTCAGAACACTATTTTGCAAACACAGACCAATACCTTAGCACTGGTATCCGTGATAGAGACTGCCAGTTATGACCTCTCTTTGAACACACTGATTTCTGACGGAACTGTTTTGGAGGCCAAAATGGCTTTGGTTTCCCTCACTCCTTGGAACATGGCTAGCAAGTTGGAAAAGGTACAAACAGATGTCCATAACTATTTACTCCAGATGGAGCAGTTTAAAGCATTAGTCAATACTGATATAGCTCAAAATACCCTCTATATCAACTCAAATGCATTGAACAAATTGGTTGATCTATCCATCATTATGAACTCCATAGGTATAGTGATGGATGGCTATGGGACTGCCGTTCAAGCTTCTCAACTTATGACAGGAAAAACGACACTTCTTGATGCAATGGAGAGTATGCTAAGCCTCTCTTCGGATATCGGAAAGCTTTCCAACAATATTTTGGAAATGGCAGATCAGATCCTTCTGATGGCCGATAATATAGGTTTGGCAGCAGATCAGATCCTTCTTACACAAGAGGTGCAAAGTACCAATATCGCTGCAACACAAACTTCTATTCTAAGTGCCCAGCAGTTGGCTCTAAGCATCATCGCTGCAAATAATTGATAAAAAACCATTGAAGTTTAGATAGAAGCAGCTTGCTGCTGCTTCAGAGTATTTTAACAGTAGTCTAAAAGCATACCGTCTTTTACCGCCTGCATACTCTCTTTACCGACAAGCCGCTCAACAATAGCAAGCCCGAAACAGACAGCTGTCCCCGGACCTTGGGAAGTCATGACATTCCCATCGGTCACCACTTTCATATCCTCTCTGTATCCAGGATGGTCTATCTCATCTTTGGCTCCGGGGTAACACGTATACTCATTGCCTAAAACACCGGCTTTTTTCAGTGCAAATGGTGCAGCACACATGGCACCTACCACTTTTGTCGCTTTGAACTCCTGCAGAAGCTCTATGACCCTTGCGTTTTCAGCCAAAGCATGTGTGCCACCCCAACCGCCCGGAAGCACCATCATATCAAATTCATCAGATATGACATTTTTGATAGAAGTATCCGCCTGCAGTGTGATTCCGTTTGCTCCCAAGACCAAGTCACCCTGGAACTCATCTTCCAAATATGCCACACGCACCTCTATACCCCCACGACGCATCACATCTATGAGAGCCACCGCTTCCAGTTCTTCAAAACCTTTTGCTATAGGTAGTAATACACTTGCCATAGTTCATCCTTTTCTTAGCGCTATACTATTCTAAGAGAACGCTGTAATGACACGATTATAACAACTTACCTATTAGTAAACCATAATGTCAAGTCAGGTAAGATCTGGCAATGATGGTTACATATAGCCTCAGCTTAAAATAGTTATTAGTTAATGATATTATATTTGTAAAAATTATAATTAATCTTTAATTTTAAGATATTTATAAAATAATTACTGCTAGTATTTATAAATAATTTATAAAAAAGGTTACACATATGAAAAAAATCATCGTCACAACAGTAGCATTCGCAGCATTATTAACAAATGTACAAGCAGACTTTAGCTTTGGAGAGATGTTCGAAGATATGAAACAAGCTGCACTTACACTCACTAAAGATTCTCAAGAGACATCCGTGAAAGCTTCTGCTGAGGCTAAAACAAGTGAAGATTCTGCAGCTAAACACAGCTAAGTATCATTGCTATAGAAAATAGTCATTGATTTCTGAGAGTTAGGGAAATATTACTTTCTTACAATTTACTTTGAAACAGTGACTATTGGCAACATGTAACTCTCCATCAGAAAATATCCTTCTCTCTATCTTCTACTATGATTCCATACCTCTCTAAAGTAGATTAAAAAAACCAGTACAGGTTTAAGACCGAACTATATACTTCATAGTACACATATATGACTGCCATACAAAATATAATGATAAGTGATATTTAAAAAATATTGAAGAAGAGTAAAGATAAATGCGTGCAACCATCCAAAAGAGATACCTTTGGATGGTGACCCAATGTCAGGGTAGCTTTTCAGGTTAAGGCCTGAAAAGTATCTATTTGGCTTTCTCCAAATATTTACCCTCAACCGTATCGACTTTGATCATTTCACCTTCAAGCACATGGAAAGGTACTTGTACAACAGCACCACTTTCCAGTGTAGCCGGTTTTTTTCCACCTTGTGAGTCGCCTTTGAAGTTAGGCGGTGTTTCCACTATTTTAAGTACAACGGTTTGCGGTATTTCAACAGAGATCGCTTGGCCTCCATGGAATAGGACTTCCGCCTCCATACCGTCTATCATAAAATCAAACGTATCTTTACCCACTTGCTCATGCGTAAGTCCAATCTGCTCAAACGTTGTTGTATCCATAAACTGTAAAAACTCACCATCATCATAAAGATATTGCATCGTTTTTTGTTCAAGTTCCGGTACATCAAATTTATCACCTGCATGCACTGTCTTCTCGATCGTTTTGCCTGTAGCAAGGTTTTTTATCTTCATACGTACGAATGCTGCACCTTTACCTGGTTTAACATGCTGAAAATCTGTCACCTTATACGGGTTTCCTGTAATTTCGAGTCTTGTACCTTTTTTGATATCACCCATTCCAACTGTAGCCATTGTAGCTCCTTAAAAAATATGAGTGATTATAGCAAATGCTTGGTAAAATGTCCTAGTGGCACACTGAATAGGTGCCAAAATAATATCACTTGGTGATGGAAATATTACGATGTTCCCCTGAATGGTCCACTGGTTCAAAGTCCATCGCTTTTGCATTATCCATCAGTACCGGAATGAAAAGAAGTGAAACAAATACCGCTGCAACCGTACCAGAAATAAGCGAAACACCAAGTCCGCCAAAGACCGGATCCCCTGCAAGCAGTGCAGAACCCAAAATAATAGCAACCGCAGTCAAAGCGATAGGTTTTGCCCTGGTCGCTGCTGCGATCGCGATCGCTCTACGTTTATTGATACCCTCCATCTCCATCAAAGACTTCGCAAAATCGATAAGAAGCAGTGAATTTCTCGAACTGATCCCTATCAGGGCGATAAATCCGATCAAGGAGGTAGCGGTCAGAAAAAAGGTCTCTGAAGTGAACCAGTTTGCCACCCAATGCCCTACGATCACCCCTATAAGAGAGAGGAATGAACCTAAGAGTACTATACCGCTGATAGCAAAACTCTTATAGTAAATCACCAATAACAAGAAGATCAGTATCAAAGCAGCAATAAATGCTGCACCCAGATCCCTGAAAGTATCCAGTGTTACTTTCATTTCCCCATCCCATACGATGTGGAATTTTTCATGTGTATTTTTGTCTTCTAACGTAAAATCAAACATATGCGTTGATAATCCTGCGGTAGTAATAAAATACTCTTTTTCAAACTTTTCAAGCATCGTACTGCGTGCCTCCAAAAGAGGATATACCTGTGATACCATATCGGTTTCAGCGATCACATTGATCATACGAGAAAGATTTTTGTGCATGATCATAGGATTTGACATCACTTTACGGATCGTCACCACTTCACTCAGTGGAACCATCATCCCCTGAGTATTCATTAGGTTTAATGAAGAGAGTTTGCTCTGCAATGCATCTTCATTTGAGACAGGTAATTTTTTACTGCTATTGTCCAATACCAAAAATATAGGTATCTGGTCGGGTGAATTTTGGGAATTCTTGTGTGCAATGACCATACCTTCAAAAGCAAGATAGATGATATTGTTCACCTGGTCCACACCCAAACCGCTTCTGGCAACTTTATCTTTGTCAGGGATCAGTTCATATTTTTCATATCTCTCATCAGCCATAAGGTCAATATCGACCAATCCTTCTGTTTGTGCTAAGACATCAGCCACCTCTGCCGCGAGTGATCTTATTTTTGGAAGATCATCACCATGCACTTCAACCACAATCGATGCCATCGTTGGAGGTCCGGATGGCTGCTCAATAAACTTAATGTTCGTACCTTTGGTTAAAGAGGAACATGCTGCCTGGATCTTGGGTCTTAAGCGTTGTACCATCAGAAATGACGGCTCTTCACGATGGTGCTTGTCCGTAAGATTCACCGCAATTTCTGAAACATTTTCAGTGCGTTTCATACTCGTACCTTTAACCAGACCTGCATAATCAAGCGGAATGCCCTGTCCCAGGAAAAGCTCTATATTCATCACTTCATCTTCTTGTTTGAGGAAATCGATCACACAGTCACTCACAGCTTTTGTCTGTTGTATCGATGAGCCTGTAGGTGTATCGATATAGACAGAGAATGTATTATCACTTTTCCCCGGCAGCATTTTGGCCATCACCAATTTGGTCGGGAACATTAAAAGTGCCAAGAAAAATGCTGCAGTGGTTAATACGATGACCAGTTTTTTCTTTGACCTGTCGTCTAGAATATCATAAATAAAACTTTCAAGTTTTTTCATTCTTTCGATCCTTCATCATCCTGCGTTGTGTAATGCTTGCCGTGCTCTGGTTTTTTTAATAGCTTTAAACTCAAATAAGGCGTAAAGATATAGGCTACGAACAATGAAGCGATCAATGCAACGGGTACATTATAGGGGATAGGTTTCATAAAGGATCCCATCATCCCGCCGACAAATGCCATAGGTACCATTGTAAGGATGATCGCCAACGTTGCTATATTTGTCGGTGCACCGATCTCATCCGTTGCTTCAACCAACAGTGCATCCATCTCTTTGTTTTCAACCCCGTGGCTATGGAGATGTCTGTGGATATTTTCGATCACGATAATAGCTGCATCTACAAGCAATCCCAAAGATAACAAGAGTGCAAAGAGTGTGATCCTGTTCATCGTCTGGCCTGTCATCCATGCAGTAAAGAGTGTCACTGCCAAAATGGCAGGTACCGTAAATGTCACAATGATCGATTCTCTCCAACCCAAAGCAAAAACCAGCATTAAAGCAATGATCACGATCGTAATGATCAAATGATGCATCAGTTCATTGACCGCTTCATTTGCCCGTACACCATAATTTCTTGTGATCAGGTACCCGATACCCAACTTTTCAAATTCAGATTCATATCCTTTAAGCACATCAAGTACATCTTCAGCCACGAACACCGCGTTGGTCCCGGCAAGTTTTGCCACGGTGAGTGTGATTTGATTTTTCTCTTCGCTCAAACCTGCTTTTCCCTTGGACGACTCTTCGTTTTCACTCTGCTCATGACTCTTCTCTTCTCTCAATAATATCTTGGCTGTTTGAAAGTTTTGTATATCCACTCCCTCGCTTACCTGTGCTACATCTTTGAGGTATATCGGTGATCCCATATACTGTGCCACGATCACGTTCCCTACATCGTCGACACTTTCAATGGCATTTTTAACACCAAATACCACCAGGTGGTTCTCTTTGGTTCTACCCTTTACATCAGGTACAGAGACAGCCAATGATTGTACCGCTTTCATGATCTGTCCCAAAGAGAGGTGATAGGCTGAGAGTTTTCCCATATCAACCTCGATATTATATTGTGCTTTTCTCTCACCTTTGAGTAGCGTTTTGGCCACATTGTCTACAGCATTTATTTTTTGCTGGACCTTTCTGACCATTTTAAAGAGTTCGACTTCGTCTATCGTGCTTTTTGTTTTTGGATAGAATGCCACCGTAACGATCGGGATATCGATATCAATATCAAAGGGTTTGACACTAGGTTGCATCACACCCTTAGGCATCAGGTCCATATTTTGCATCACTTTGTCATAGAGCTTTAAATTGGAATCTTCCCTGTCTTCACCGATATAGTACATGACATTCACAATACCTACATTCTCCATGGCCATGCCATAGATGTGTTCGATCCCGTGTATTTCACGCAGTTTACGCTCTAAGGGATTGATAATGATATTCTCTACCTCTTGCGGTGTAGCACCCGGCATTGCAACGATCACAGCTCCGCCGGATATAGCAATTTGGGGATCCTCTTCTCTGGGCATGGTCGTAAGCGCTATATATCCGATAAGAAGCAATATTGCTCCCAGCACTATCGTTAAGGGATTACGTAAAAAACCTTTTGCAAGTCTTCCTGCTATATTGACTGTTTGGTACGCTTGTGTCTGTTCCATCACTGCCTACTTGATCATGATTTTGGCATACATACCAGGATAAACAGAAGCACTCCCTTTACGATCAAATTTCATTTTGATCTTAAATTTGTGGGTCATGGGGTTTGAACTTGGAATGATCGAACTTATTTCACCCACCGTGCTAAAACCGATAGAGGGAATCTCTATATCAACCTTTTTACCTAAATTGATGTATTTTAACTGTGTTTCACTCAGTTCTGCCACAATGGACAACTTGCTCAGGTCTGTTAATGTGACTGCAGGCATACCTGGAATGGCCATCTCTCCTTCATTGAGACGTTTATCGACAATGACCCCGTCATTGGGTGCATGGATCTTCAAATAATTGTACTGATTCAATACTTCATCTTTTTTGGCCAATGCCTGTTTCACCTGCTGTTCGGCAATAGCAACCATATCTTTAAGGTTTTTGGCAGAGAGCTGCAGCATTTCAAACTCATACTTGGAAACCATTTTCTTCTCATAGAGTCTTTCATGCCTTGCAAGATTGGTGAGCACATTATTGTATTGGTTCTCATTCATCTGCAGAGAGAGCCTTGCTTGGGAAATAGCCAGTTCCACCTGTCTCTCTGCGGACTCTATCTCTTTTGAATCGATCTCATACAGCAGTTGTCCTTTTTTGACAATATCCCCCTCAGATACAGCCATGTTTTTTACATACCCCATATAACGGCTGGTCAGTATCTTTTGATTATCAGAAATGACAGACCCGCTTAATTCGATCTCTACAGCATGTACAGATGTGACCATCAATGCAAAAACGATCAGCCTCATAAAGTAATTCATACATTTCCTCCTCTGTTCAAAATACTATGAAGTTCAAATATCTTGGTATTACGTTCATTCTTTAAAGTAAGCAGCCTCAGCAAGACTTCCAGCTCCTTGGATTGTTTCATCAGTACATCTGAAATAGAAACAATACCCTCCTGGTATCTTGAACGGTAATTTTCATAAACTCTACGTGCAAAACGTAACTGTTTCTGGTAACTCTTTACATCTGCATTCCTGCTCAGGATCTCCGTTTCAAGCTTTTTTACTTTCAACGCAATACCCGATTTAGCCAGTGAGACTTCATTTTGCACTTTAAGATGATTCACTTTTGCTTTTTCAAGATTGGCTTCATCTATACCGCCGTTAAATATATTCCACTTCAACTGTACCCCGACGGTGTAAGCATCTTTGTCCCTGAATTCATTCCACATTTCATCGTCTGCACTGCCATACTCCCCGAAGGCACCGATCGTAGGCAAATAGTTCGCTTTTTCGACGTTGACTGCCATTTCACTGATCTGCAGCCCCAAGAGTGCTTTTTGAATATCTATATTATTATTTTCAACCTCCAACCTGTCAACCTCAGGTATCGGCGCCATATCGTTGACCTTTTTGATGGAACTCACTTCTGTGTTCAACAAAAATGAAAGGAATTGGTAGGCTAGGTCTTTGTTGAGTTTTGCCTGATTGTACATACTCTCTGCTTCTGCCTTACGTGCCTGAACTTCAAGCAGGTCAACAGCTTGTGCATACCCCTCTTCCCCCATACTTTTGACGATGCTTTCCAAACGACTGATATTTTTTATGATCTTGGAAAGGTTGACAATGTAGTTCTCTACCAGAGAGATATCATAGAATGCTTTTTTGGTCTGAAATATCTTTTCATTGATGAGTTTTTGTGTATCCCATTGGCTCATACGATGCATAGCTTCCGTGATACGCCCGTACTCTGAGAGTTTTCCGCCTGTATAGAGCGGCAGCATATAGGAGATTTTTGACTGATAGTGGTTTCTTGCTTCCGGGTAATTTAATGCTTGCGGTGCAGTATAAAAATCATCTGGTGTTCCAGTAAGTTCAGCTATACCAAAGTCTCCGAAAGTTGCTTCTCTGCTTTGTAGTTTAAAACCAAATACATTCCCCGCATCATTCGAACGCATCCCCGAAACAGTCACATCCAATTTCCCGTAATGATTCCCTTTGGCAGCAGCCGTTTCATACGCTTTCATCTGTTCATTGAAATGGGAAATTCTCAGTTCCAGATTTTTATTTTTCAGCATAAAAATAGCCTGATCAATGTCCAGATTTTCTAAGCCTGCAAATAAGGGCCATGCAAAAAGAAAAATGAGATATTTTTTCATAAGAGAGACTCCGTTTATCCAAGATTATCTTATATTATAACTAAAGTAGCACCTGATTGCCACAATCTAAGGTAAAATAACTTGTTATTATAACATATATAATTTTATACAATAGTTAGTATATCAGAACTTCTCAAGGGATGCAATAGATTATGGAGGAAAACAGCAGGGAATAGTAAATGTGTAAATAAAAAAGGAGAAAAAAAAGACTAAGTGGAGGACCCACTTAGTGCTTAAAGTGTCGCATGAGCAACACTGATACATGCTTCTAAGGAAGCAAGTTGTTCAAGAAGTTCTTTCTTGACTTGACCGTCTACACGTACCACAGCCAGTGCCTGTTTCTTGCTGTCACGTCCCAGTCTAAAGTCGGATATATTCAGACCATTCTCTGCCATGATCCTACCTACATCACCGATCACACCCGGAGTGTCAGTATTTCTGAAGAAGATCATGGTACCTTTTGGATCAACATCCAGGATATAATCATCGATCTCGATAATACGTTGTTCTGTATCATCAAACACTGTACCTGCGATAGAGATAGTACCTGCAGCTGTTGTCAGTTTGACACCTACTTTGTTGTTAAATCCACTGTTGTTTGGTTTCACTTCTTTGGTGATATCTATATCGCGTTCCTCTGCAACGAATTCTGCGTTGACATAGTTGATCTGATCCCCTAAAGACTCTGTAAGCACACCTACCGTTGCAAATGTCCCCATAGATTCCAGATGTTCTGCCACAGGACCGGCCGCACTTACTTTAATAGACTTCACAGCACTTTTTGTGATCTGTGCAGACAAGTGACCTATCTTTTGGATCAGTTCTAGGTATGGTCTTACAAAATCAGGTAACTCGTTTTCTTTAATAGGTAAATTAAGTGCATTCGGGTATGCAATACCTTTTGCAGCCGCGATCGCATTTTCAGCTGCCTGGATCGCAATATTTTTTTGTGATTCTTTTGTATTTGCACCAAGGTGAGGTGTTACAGTCACATTATCAAGATCAAGAAGCGGATGGTCCGTTGCTGGCTCTTTGTTAAATACATCGATACCAGCCATAGCGATCTTACCGGAAGTAAGCCCTTCTAAAAGTGCATCTTCATCATAAAGACCACCTCTCGCACAGTTA
>JBFEWI010000109.1:0-6200 GCA_041546475.1 Sulfurovum sp. | reverse complement strand
GATGTTGACGACTGCTTTTTTCGCATCCGCATCTACTTTGATACTCTGTGAAATGGCAGGACTTAATGCACGTGTAATGAAAACTTCAGGGATCGGTGAAAACTCTATACAGTCGATATTTTCGCCGTTAAGCTCTTCACTGACCGCATTGATACGTACCCCTTTGACACCTACTGCTGCACCGATAGGATCGACATTCATCTGTTCTGTCTTCAGTGCTATTTTTGCTCTCTCTCCAGGGATCCTTGCTGCAGCTACGATCTCTACGACACCGTCATCGATCTCCGGGACCTCATTGGCCATCAGTGCTTCCAGGAATTTAGGTGAAGTTCTTGTCAGTTCTAGGAAAAGACCATGGTCCGGATCAACACTGACATATCTTAGAAGTGCACGGATAGAGTCTCCACGTTTAAACTTCTCACCTTTGATACGGTTTCTTTGTGTAAGGATACCTTTAAGTTCGCCGATCTCGACATGCGTATTGTCATCTGCATCCACACGATTCACTGTCCCCAACATGACTGAACCTACCTGTTCTTTGTATTTTTCAAACAGGTCCTGTTCGATGCGTCTTTGTATATGGTACTCAAGTTCTCTGAAAAGATTTGCCGAAGCTGTACGACCATGCTCTTCAAGGATGAATTCCTCTTTTAACTGGTCCCCCACCTCTAAAGAGTCATCAAACTCTTGGGCATCGGAGAGTGCGATGAAACTGTCCGACTCTACTTCTTGCTTGTTCCCCTCTTTTCCTACTTCTACATAAAGTTGTTCATCATCATCGGCTACAACGGTAATGACCTTATAGACAGAATATTTTTTTGTATCATGGTCTATGTTCACCTCAAAGGTACTTGTAAAACTTGTTAGTTTTTTTGCCGTGTTGATCAAAGCTTCTTTAAACGCCTCAATCGCATGCTCTTTGGAGATATTTTTTTCATGAGCGATCGCTTCTATAATGTCTAATATTTTTTCCATGATTTTTTCCTATTTTATAAATGTTTTTTCAATCAATACAATATACCGCTACAAGAGGTAACATAACAGTGTCAATAACGTCTTGGGAGGTGTTGTTTTTGAAGTAGACTATTATAGCTAACCAAAGCTTTACAGAAAATAAAGTATAATTGTTGTATAAATCGGAAGCATAAATAATATAATTTAAAAGGTACCTATAGATGAAACTAAAACTTGCTAGAACAACCCTTAAAGCGAAGCCGAAAACGATTGAATTGCAAAAAATAGAAGATGAACTAGCGAATAGATCTATCTTTTATTTTGATAAAGATAACTCGCACAAAGAGTTAAAAGAGTTGATTGAACACTTTGAAGAAAAAGGCTTCTCTGTATATATGAGAGAAGTAAAGTACGGACTGGATGACAATGAGTATATCTACGAAGTACACATTATCGCATAAGACTGCTTCTAAGGTAGGCTTGGCGTAAGCATGTTTTTCGGGCTTTAGTTCAGAAAACTCCCCATAAAAGAAGAGAACACATTTGAGTAAAAAATTATTTATAGAAACACTTGGTTGCGCGATGAACGTTCGTGACAGTGAACATATGATCGCAGAGCTGAACCAAAAAGAATCCTACGAAATCACTGAAAATCTAGAAGATGCTGACCTTATCATCATCAATACCTGTTCTGTCAGAGAGAAGCCTGTTGCAAAACTCTTTTCAGAGATCGGTGTCTTTAACAAAAACAAAAAACCCTCTGCCAAAATAGGTGTGACAGGATGTACCGCTTCCCATTTAGGTGATGAGATCATCAAGCGTGCACCTTCGGTGGATTTTGTACTGGGTGCAAGAAATGTCTCGAAGATCACTGAAGTGGTCCATAAAAAGCATGCTGTAGAGGTCAGTACAGATTTTGATGAAAGTACCTATGCCTTTGGTGAGTACAGAAGCAACCCGTACAAGGCAATGGTCAATATCTCCATAGGATGTGACAAGTCCTGTACCTTCTGTATCGTACCTGCAACACGCGGGGAAGAGATATCCATCCCTTCTGACCTTATCGTGCAGGAGATCAAAAAAGCAGTTGCCACCGGTGCAAAAGAAGTGATGCTGCTCGGGCAGAATGTCAATAACTACGGAAGACGGTTCGGTTCTTCGGAAGAGCAGTGCGATTTTACGCAGTTGTTGCAAAAGATCTCCAAGATAGAGGGACTGGAGCGTATACGATTTACCTCTCCTCACCCTTTGCATATGGATGATGCTTTCATCCAGGAGTTCGCTTCTAATCCTAAGATATGTAAACAGATACACGTCCCTTTGCAAAGCGGATCTACTTCACTGCTTAAAGCAATGAAAAGAGGGTATACCAAAGAGAACTTCCTCAACCGCTGTGAGAAGATCCGTACCCTGTGTCCTGAAGCCACGATCTCTACAGATGTCATTGTTGGATTCCCGGGTGAAAGTGATGCAGACTTTGAAGATACGATGGATGTATTGGAGAAAGTACGTTTTGAACAGATGTTCTCTTTCAAGTACTCTCCACGTCCGCATACTGAAGCAGCAGAGTTTGAAGACCAGATCGACAGCGATGTGGCAGGAGAGAGACTGACCCGTCTTCAGGCAAGACATACAGAGATTCTGGATGAGATCATGGATGCACAGTTGGGTACAGTACATAAAGTCTACTTTGATGAACTTAAACCCAACGGGAGGGTTTCTGGACGTTCGGATGACGGCAAACTCTTTTTTGTTCAGGGAAGTGAAGAGCTTTTAGGTAAAATAGCAGATGTCAAAGTGACGAAAACCTCTCGTGGTGCTCTTGATGGAGTGCTTGTCTAGGATAGCCAATGTTTAAAACACTATCACGAAGTATCGCTCAAGTCCTGCTCCCTCCGCTGGGTTATCTTCTGATGCGTTTTTACTGGCTTACCTCTAAAAAAAACTTTCATATCACGGGTGAGATCACACAAGAACAGTCCATCGTGGTCTGTTGGCACGGTGAACTGCTGATGTCTCCTCAGGCCTATCGCTATTTTCATAAAAAACAGTTGGCCTCGGGGATCATTTCAAGGCATTTTGACGGCGAGATGATCGCAAGGATACTGATGTATTTTTCCATAGCACCTTTGCGAGGGTCCAGCAGCCGTGGAGCCAAACAGGTACTCTTAGAAGCATTCAGGGCACTCAAAAAAGGCGATGACCTCCTGGTCACGCCAGATGGACCCAGAGGACCGCACCATAGTATCAGTGATGGTGCCATAGCATTGGCACATAAGGCCAAAGCACCGGTATTGACAGTCAATTATATGCCTAAGGCGTATTGGCAGCTTGAGAGCTGGGACAAATTTGTCATCCCCAAACCTTTTACTACCATCGATTTCTATTTGGAGAATGTCTCTTTGGAGGGGATGGATCTGGATGAAGCCAGAGACTTCCTTAGAGAAAAAATGTTAGTACATACGGTGCACTAAAAGATGAAAGATAAACTTCAAGAGGCATCCGAGGAGTTTTTGCATTATCTGTTTGATGTCAGAGGATATGCTGAAACGTCCATTGTGACGTATGAGATAGCCTTAAGGCAGATGCTCGAAGAGAGCCATATATATGAAGAAGATGGCCGGATTGTACTGGATATCACCCCTTTTCGTCTTAAGATCGTTAAAAATCATAAAAAGACCATTGTCAAAAAACTCTCCGCGGTACACTCTTTTACAAAATACCTCGAAGATCAGTGCCATATACCTGTCAAACTTATAGGGGATGAGTCAATAAAGGTACCTCAAAGCCTCCCTAAGCCTGTAGAAGAGAATTATATAGAAGAAGTATTGGGTCATGCCAATATAGAGGAGAAACTGCTTATTTCTATGCTGTACGGATTGGGGTTGCGTATCTCTGAACTGAGCACTCTTAAACTTGAAGCTATCAAAGAGGGATGGATACAGATCCATGGTAAAGGAAGCAAGGTAAGAGAGCTGCCTATCTTGGACAGTCTGCAAGAGCTTATAGCTTTGTATAGGAAACAAAAGGGACCCAAAAAGTATCTGTTTGAAAAAGGCTCCGCACCTATGAACGCTGCACAGTTACGTTATATCCTCACAAAACTGTTCAAGGCGCAGGGGTTGAAAGTGACACCGCATCAACTGCGACACTCTTTTGCCACGCATCTTCTCAATAACGGTGCACGTATCGCAGATGTGAGTGAACTTTTAGGGCATGGTACGATGGCAACCACACAGGTCTACACAAAGCTTGGAAGTGTCAAGAAAATGCAGGAGTATATGAGCGCACACCCTTTGGCCGATGTAAAAGATGAGTAAGCGTGATACTTAGTTGAACACAAGCTTTGAAGGATCTATATGTTCTTCGAAAAGATAGGGCCTGATCTTACTTGGTATGTTTAACACCCTGCAGAGCTCTTTAAATTTCTTTGGCATATCAGCGGTGAGATAGGGTGCAACGTAAAGCAGATCATCCTGCAGCGCTATACTCCATGCTCCACCTATGACCAAAGAGGATTCCTTTTCGATCTCTTGACGCTGTTTCCCCGAGAGGAGGTAGCCCAGTTTTTTGAGTGTAAGGTCTGCCGCTTTGACCTTGGCAGTGGGAGTATGCAGCTTGATAATGTGCAGGAGCTTATGGTTGTAGATCGTTTCAAATCCACTTTCAAGTATCGCTTTGTCTTTTCTCAGGTATTCCATACTGCGTTGGATGCCCTCTTTGTATTGGGCTATCAGTGCATCGGAGAAGTGTTTTCTGAATTTATTTCGCTCATAGCTTTCATCCGCGTTGCTCTCATCAATGAAATAAGGATATGCATTGGTTTTCAGATAGTGCAGCAACTCCTCTTTGCTGTAGGAAAGCAGCGGACGTATGAGAGCATAGTGTCCTTTCCGTGTGACCGGTTCAAGGCCCAGAAGTTCACTCAGCCCCGCACCTTTACTGAGACGCATAAGCATCCACTCCAGCTGGTCATTGAGCTGATGGGCTGTGATCAGGGTATCGTATCCCTCTATGGTGATAAGCGACTCAAAAAATTCATAGCGAAAGTCTCTGGCCTGCTTTTCAAAATGGCTGTGAAATATCGGGGCTTTTATACTGTGGCAGAAGAGTTTATGCTCTTTAGCAAGGGATTTTGCGTGCATCTCTTCTTCATCACTTGTTTCACGTGTACCATAATTGACGATGGCGATATCGAATTTTATATCGTGTTCCAAGAGTAAAAAGAAAAGTGCAGAGGAGTCCACACCCGCAGAAAAAGCCAACAGGTTCTTTTTCCCTTTGAGGGGTGAGAGGTCAAGTGCGAGCATAGGCTGGTTTAGAGTGTCTTGATCAGTGTGGCAAGCAGTTGTGACCCTACCAACTCGGTGACTTTTGCCTCATACCTCTTTCCGTACTCCACAGGCAGGTCAGAGGTATCATTGATCAGGATCTCTCCGTCGATATCCACGGCCCAGATGAGCGGTCTTGCTGAAAGAAGGTATTCGTGTTCATCACTTTCACCATCGATAACAACAGTCATGGTCTGTCCGACCATCTTTTCAAGTGACTTGAGCGTACTCTCTTCTGCGATCTCTCCAAGAATTTGTGCTCTTTGGTCAATGGTCTCTTCATCGATCTGATCCATGTTGTAGGCAGCGGTCGTCTCTTCATTGGAGTAGTGGAAGGTGTTAAATCTGTCAAACGCAAAGGTTTCCATAAAGTCGCACAGTCGCTGAAAGCTCTCTTCACTTTCGCCAGGGTGCCCCGCGATCACAGAGGTACGTAAAAAGGCACCCGGTTTGCTTTTCATGTATTCAAGCAGTTCGATGGTCTTCTTCTCTCCGAACCCGCGTTTCATGGTTTTGAGCACCCCATCATCGATATGCTGAATAGGCATATCATAATAGGTTTGAAATACCTCGGAGTCCGCGATGGCATCGACAAGATCAAAGGTGGTCGTACTAGGGTAGAGGTACAAGATACGTGCAGACTCTACACCCTCTATGCCTTCTACACCTTTGATGAGCTCTACCAGTCCATCTTTAAGCCCCATGTCACGCCCGTAGCTGGAGCTGTCCTGAGAGATGAAAGAGAAGTCATAAAAGCCCTGTGCCACAAGGTTCTCTACCTCTTTAATGATAGAAGAGAGAGAACGCGAATGCAGCTTCCCTTTAAAGCTCGGGATCGCACAGAAAGAACACGCCTGGTTGCACCCTTCTGCTATCTTGATGTAGGCATGATAGTTGGAGCCTGTGATTACTCTT
>JBFEWI010000110.1:0-6192 GCA_041546475.1 Sulfurovum sp. | reverse complement strand
GAATAGACCTGATCCAATTGATGAAGAGTATACCTTTGAAAAAGGCCTGATCGTTAGTTCTACAGATTTAAAAGGTATCATTACCTATGCGAACAGAAAATTCTGTGAGATATCAGGATATACTAAAGATGAATTAGTAGGCAAAAATCACAATATCGTAAGACATCCGGATATGCCAAAAGCGGCATTTCAAGAACTTTGGGACACGATACAGGGTGGTAAAGAGTGGACCGGTATCGTAAAGAATTTAAGAAAAGATGGCAGATATTATTGGGTTTATTCACATATTTCACCTATTATCGTTGATGGAGAGACCACTGGCTATACTGCAGCCAGAAGACCGGCATCTGAAACAGAAGTCACCGAGACCATTCCTATTTACAGGGATTTATTAGAAAAAGAAAGTAACTAAAAGAGGGGTTGTTAACAAAATGTACTATATATTAAATGAAACAGATCAAATTATCGCTGCGGATAAGAATCTATTGGAATTATGCGGGGTCTCCCATATAGATGAATTATCATTAAAGATTGCATTAGGCGATACAAAATTTGATTTATCTGAAACAAATATCACGATCACTACAGATCAAAATGATAAAACGTTTCCTGTCTCCAAAACTTCTCTTTCAAGTATGCTTGGTCGTCTCATATTGGTTGGGCTGCAAGAAGAAGAGGAAAAAGTAGAAGAGGAGGATCTATCTGCATTAACACTTGATGATACGGTGGGAAATATCGCACCACTGGATATAGAGGAGCCAAGTGAAGAAAAAGAAGTGGCTATAGAGGATAACGAACTCTTTGATCTCGTTCTGGAAGAAGAGAGTGAAAGTACTGTTCCTATGGATATAGAGGATAAAGATAAAGAACCAGAAGTTGCCATAGAGGACAACGAGCTTTTTGATCTTGTTCTGGAAGAGGAGAGTGAAAGTACCGCTCCTATGGACATAGAGGATAAAGATAAAGAACCAGAGGTTGCCCTAGAGGACAACGAGCTCTTTGATCTTGTTCTGGAAGAGGAAACACAGAGCAGCGTTGAGACGGCAGAAGAACCACTCAATATCATGACTGAAGATACAGATATCCTTGACTTGGGATTGTCCGATGAAGAAGATGAAGTCATTATGGAGAAACCTGTAGCTGAGGAGACTGCTGAAATTCTTATAGATATCGATAAAGTGTCTCAACAGATCGGTGTTTCTAATGAAGATTACGATACATTCCTCAATGAGTATATCGATACGGCACTAGGGTTTGAAGCTGATCTACAGAGTGAAGATAGTGCAAAACGTACGAATGCGGTTGCCACACTCTCTCATCTTGGCGAGGTATTACAACTACCGGTTATCGGAGATATATTGGCTAAAATTGATACCGTACCTGTAGATGAACAAAAAGAAGCGGTAAAATCTTTTTATACTGCACTCTCAAGAATCACTACTTCTGCAACCTCTAAAGCAGAACCTGAAATGCCACCAATTGATACGCATGAAGAGCCTAAGATCGATCTTCTTGATACACATGAAGAGCCTAAGATTGATCTTCTTGATACGCATGAAGAGCCTAAGATCGATCTTCCCGAGATTGAAGAGAAAGAAAGTGAACCAGAAGTGACAGTAGGTGAAGGAAGCTTTGGGACACTTTCTCTTGAAGGTATCAAACCGATTCACTTTGACTTTCAACTTGAAGCAGCTGCAAGTGACCTCTCTTTACCTGTAGAACTTATTGAAGAATTTGTAAATGATTTTATCGACCAGTGTCATATTGAGACCAAGAATATGTTAAAAGCCTATGAAGAGGGTGATCTGGATGCTATTCAGAAAATAGGACATCTCCTTAAAGGAGCTGCAAGTAACCTTCGTATCAATCCATTGGCGGATACACTCTATAAGATACAGTTTTGTGAAGACAGCAGTGATTTAGAAGCTTTGATCAAAGACTATTGGGGACACTTTTTGTCTTTCGAAATTCAAATAAATGCGCTAGCGAAATAAAAGGAAATAAACTATGACTATACGTAATAGACTTAAACTCATTGGTCTTGTGCCAATTACCCTACTCATTTTACTTTCAAGTTATTTCTTTGTAACTTCCTATGTAAATTATGAAAAAGCGAATGCACTCAAAACAACATTGATCAACAACGGAGCATTGGGCAAATCTCTGGTCGAAATAGGTAAAGAGAGAGGGTTGACCGCCTTATATCTGGGAAGTGATAAACAAATGTATGCGGATGAACTTACGAAACAACGTGAGAAATTGGATGAATCTTTTGAAAACCTAAAATATGAAGTTATCACAGAAAAAAAAGTATACCTTCCGTTCTTGGTTGAGCTTTTAGAAGGAAAGAAGACAAATGGATTGGACCCTTATGCACTACTTCTGTCCAATATCGGTAAACTTCCCGAAGCAAGAAAAAAGATAGACACGGAAAATGTAGATTTTAAAACTGCTTTTTTTCAAACCTACAGAAACGGTTTATCTACTCCGACACTCGACAAGATCCTTACATTGAAGAATTATGCGCTGGATACAGATATTTCAGGGCTGATCGACATACTTGCACAGATTTATACGGCTACAGAGTACAGTGGACTTGAAAGAGGATTTATTTCATACTATATGGTAAAAAGATCTTCTTTATCCTTTGATGAGATTGCTTTATGGGATGAATTTAAAACCAAAGCACATCTTTTTGATATGAAGCAGGTAAACAATGCTGCATTGCGTATGCAACTTGAAAAAGTCCTCTATAACGATCATGCAAAAGAAGTGATGAATGACCTTGCACTGACTTCATCTGCGATTCAAACAGATATCGATAACGGTGACTATGCAGAAGAGGTGATGGACTGGTTTGCACTTCAGACACAGAAGATCGCACTGCTTTCAAAAGCAGAGCTTGTGGTTTCAAATGCTTTATGGAAAAAAAGTAACCTCTACCTTGATAAACAACTTTTACTTCTTGGTATCGCAGGCGCAATCTGGTTGCTGAGTTTTATTTTGGCATACCTCGGATATACAACAGCAAGAGATATTACCAGAAACATTAAAGAGCTTGAAGACGTATTGAACAAAGCGGTTGAAGAGATGAAAGCCAGCGATCAATATCTTGCATCGGACTCACATGCGATCGAAAATATTGACCTTGATACACATGAAGGTACAAAAGAAGCCTATAAGTTCCTGGAAGACCTTGTTGAAACAGCAAAAGATGATAAACTCATTGCCCTTCAGGCCAATGAAGCAAAATCTCTTTTCCTTGCGAACATGTCACATGAGATCCGTACACCGCTGAACGGTATTGTAGGGTTTACAGAGATATTACGTAGTACGAACCTGACCGAAGAGCAAGAGGAATTCCTTGCAATTATTGATAAGAGTTCTGAAAACCTTCTTAGCATTATCAATAATATTCTTGACCTTTCAAAAATTGAAAGTAACAAGGTTGAGATCGAAAGTATCGTATTTGATGCGGCTGAAGAGTTTGAGAGTGCCGTCGAGACCTACGCGGTTGCTGCGACAGAGAAGAATATTGATATGAACTACTATATGGATCCAACGATCTCTGCAAAACTCAAAGGTGACCCGACGAAGATCAAAGAGATCGTTATTAACCTTCTTTCCAATGCCGTCAAATTTACAAGCTACGGAGGAGAGGTCAATCTTGATATCGTAAAAGAGACAGATGAAAATGGTGTCAATAGAGTGAAGTTCACGGTTAGAGACAACGGTATCGGTATGACAAAAGACCAGCAATCACGTATTTTTGATGCCTTCTCTCAAGCCGATGTATCGGTTACAAGAAAGTATGGTGGTACAGGTCTTGGTCTTACTATTTCCAGTCAATTTGTTGAGCTTATGGGTGGAAAACTTGAACTTGAAAGTGCGAAAGACCATGGTACATCATTCTTCTTCTCATTGCCGTTGGAAGAGGTGGCATCTACAGAGGTCAATTATGAAAATGCATTCGCCGATCTTGTGATAGGTAAATATGAGCAGGATATTCCGACAAAACTGGATACCAATCTGGAAAAATGGTTTGAATACTTCGGACCGAATGTGAAACATTTTGAAACCATCGCTGAACTCAAAGAACTTGATTACAATAATACCTGTAAAAACTACTGGGTCGATATTGACAAAGCAAAACAGAATATGCTCGATGCTATCCATAATATGGATAAATCAAAACTTATTGTGATTGCCAATGTAACAAGCCGTAGTAAGGTTGAAGAACTGGGTATTGATCAAAGCCATGTTCTCTTTAAACCGGTGACACTCAGTAAACTCAAAACTGTCTTGAACAATACGGCGACTATTGCACCTCAACGTATTGAAGAGGCTGCAACCACACAGCAGACCAAGTTTAATGCCAATGTATTGGTAACAGAAGACAACATCATTAACCAGAAACTCATTAGACGTATACTTGAAGAGCATGGCATCACAGTGGATATCGCGAACAACGGTCTTGAATCATTTGAAAAACGTAGAAGTGGTGATTATGATCTACTCTTTATGGATATTCAAATGCCTGTAATGGATGGTATTGAAGCGACACATGAGATCCTTGACTATGAAGAGGATGAAGAGTTAGCGCATATCCCGATCGTGGCACTGACAGCCAATGCACTGAAAGGTGACAGAGAGAGATTCTTGAGTGAAGGTATGGATGAGTATATCACGAAGCCTATTGAAACGACTGAGTTACTTTATATCCTTAACAAGTTCTTATCTGACAAAGCAAGCAGCCAGACTGCTGAACCTGTGAAGACAGAAGGGAAAGTTATAGAAGAAGAAGTGGTTGAAACAGCTGAAGAGAGCATTTCACCGGTCGCTGAAACCGCTGATGAACCAGAACTTACTCTCGAAGAGCCTATGGTCGATCTAATGGAGACACCACAAGAAGCAAAGATCCTAATTGCTAAAAAACTCTTATTGACACGTAAAGTTTTAGCGAAAGTCCTGGAGAATCTAGGGCATGACTATGATATATTGGATGATATGGATATGTTGGAGAGTACATTAGCATCAGGTGGCTATGATATACTCTTTACCGACACGGATCTAGTTACAGAGAGTATCAGCCTGTCTAATGGAAATGTAGCTATAATTTCATCGAGCAATACAAATGTCTCTCAAGAAGTAAGTGTACAAAAAGGTGAAACGATCTCAAATGCAGCTTCTAAAGAAGAGATAGAAAATATAATAACAAAGTATAGAGGATAAAAACATGGCATTAAAAGTACTTGTTGTTGATGATGACTTCATTAACAGAAAGCTCATACAGACTCTTTTAAAAAAGAATCCAAAAGTCACAGAAATCACCGAGGCAGAAAACGGGTCTGATGCATTAGATAAAATGAAAAAGGATCCTACTATCAATATGATACTATTAGATATCATGATGCCAGTTGTGGATGGGATAGAATTTTTGAAGATCTTTAGATCTGACATGAACAATTCGCATGTGCCTGTTATTGTACTCTCTACAGATGATACACGAAAAACGGAAGTCTTTGACAATGGTGCAAACGACTTCTTGCGTAAACCTGTGTTGCAAGACAGCCTCTATGAAAAACTTGACCAGTGGGCAGTTTAATACCGCCCCCTTTTTTTTAATTATAAATATGACCAGTCGATAAGGCTGGACATATTTATATAAAATCTCCTTATTTTACAAATATCTCTTTCAATACTTCTTCAATACGAGACACCCCGATAACCTTTACGTTATTCTTTACTTCATCAGGAATATCATCTAGATCACGTTCATAGTTCTTCATGGGAATAAGCGCCTTTCCAACCCCTGCTTTGTATGCAGCGATCAATTTCTCTTTGAGCCCACCGATAGGCAAGACCTTTCCTGTCAATGTAACTTCACCAGTCATGGCGACTTTATTGTCTATCTTTTGTCCGCTTAAGATAGAAGCGATGGCACTGACCATAGCGATACCGGCACTTGGACCATCCTTCGGCGTTGCACCCTCAGGTACATGAATATGAAGATCATAACGCTTATAGACTTCACTTGGATCCACTGCGATACGCTCTTCTCTCTCTTTTGCACTATGAGGAATGATTGAAGGTGAGATAGGAAGCTCACCACTATCTATTAGTATCTTCACAACAGAATGTGCGATACGTACAGACTCTTTCATCACATCACCTAAGCTACCGGTAAGCTGT
>JBFEWI010000159.1:0-4164 GCA_041546475.1 Sulfurovum sp. | reverse complement strand
CTTTTAACTGAGCTTTTACAAATGAAAGTTCTATTATGATTATATACCAAGGAGAAACTTATGGTAACAATGAAAGACCTACTCGAATGTGGTGTACACTTCGGGCACCAAACAAGAAGATGGAATCCAAAAATGAAAAAATTCATTTTCGGTGCAAGAAAGAACATCTATATCATCGACCTTCAAAAAACACTTAGATATTTCAAATATACATACAATGTAGTAAGAGATGCAGCAGCAGAAGGACAAACAGTACTTTTCGTAGGTACTAAAAAACAAGCTAGACAAGCGATCAAAGAGCATGCTGAGAGATGTGGTATGCCTTACGTTGCGACTAGATGGTTAGGTGGTATGTTAACAAACTACCCGACAATGAAAAAATCGATCAGAAAACTTGAGATCATCGAACAGATGGAAGAGACTGGACAGATCAATCTTTTAACTAAAAAAGAAGCATTGATGCTTAAGAGAAAGAAAGAAAAATTAAGCTCTTACCTTGAAGGTTTCAGACACATGAAAAAACTTCCGGACATGATGTTCGTTATCGATTCAGTAAAAGAACACATTGCTGTAAAAGAAGCAAGAAGACTTGGTATGAAAGTTGTTGCACCACTTGATACGAACTGTGATCCGGATATGGTTGATTATCCAATCCCTGGAAATGATGATGCTATCCGTTCTATCAACCTTTTCTGTCAAGAGATGGCTGAAGCGATCATCGAAGGTAAAGCGGCATATGCAGAAGCGACTGGTGAAGCTGTTGAAGAAGTAGTAACAAGCGAAGAAGTAGCAGAAGTGATGGCTGAAGCAGCATCTGAAGAAGCTGAAGCAACTGAAGCGGATGATCTCACAAAACTTACAGGTATCGGTAAAGTAGGTAATGAAAAGTTGATTGAAGCAGGTATTACTACATATGCACAAATTGCTCAAATGAGCGAAGAAGAAGCTGCAGATTTTAAAGTGAAAGCTGAAGCGATTGCTGAAGCAAAAGAATTGGCGGGAGCGTAATTATGGCAAACTTTGGACCTAAAGATATCAAAAAACTCAGAGAGATGACTGATGCAGGAATGATGGACTGTAAAAAAGCATTGACTGAATCTGATGGAGATATGGACAAAGCAGTTGCATGGCTGAGAGACCAAGGTATGGGTGCTGCAGCTAAAAAAGCGAGTAAAGTTGCTGCTGAAGGTGCAATCGGTGTGAAAGTTGAAGGTAAAAAAGCAGTGATCGTTGAGATCAACTCACAAACTGACTTTGTGGCACAGAATGATAAATTTAAAGCACTTATGAATACTGTTGTAAATCATGCCTTTGACAATAACCTTAAAGATGCAGAGGCGATCAATGCTTCAACAATCAACGGTGAGCCTTTTGCTGATTATCTTTCTCAGCAGATTGCAATTATCGGTGAAAAACTTGATGTAAGAAGAGCGGCACTTATCGAGGGTGATGAGACGACTGCAGTGAACGGTTATGTTCACTCTAACGGTCAAAATGGTGTAATCATTGAAGCAAAATGTGATTCTGCTGAGACAGCTGAAGCAATGACACCTGTACTTAAAGAGATAGCAATGCACGCAGCTGCAATGTCTCCAAGTACACTCTCTTATAAAGACTTCGATCCTACATTTGTAGAAGAAGAGACTAAAGGTAGAATCATTGCTATCGAAAAAGAGAATGAGGAACTTACTAGACTTGGTAAACCACTGAAAAATATTCCTCAGTATATCTCTATGAGTCAGTTGACTGAAGAGGTATTGGCTGAAGCAGAAGAAGCACTTAAAGCGGTATTGGCTGCTGAAGGTAAACCAGAGAAGATCTGGGACAAAATCCTTCCAGGAAAGATTGCAAGATTCATTGCTGACAATACAACACTTGACCAAGAGCAATGTCTTCTTGATCAAAACTTTGTTATGGATGACAGCAAAACCGTTCTTGAGTATGTTCAAGAAAAAGCAAAAGCAGCTGGCGGTTCAGCGGATATTGTACATTTCGTAAGACTAGAAGTTGGTGAAGGTATCGAAGTAGCAGAAGAAGATTTTGCTGCTGAAGTTGCTGCACAAATGGGATAAGGGTCTTCCCTTATTCTTTTTTTCTGTTCTGGCTGTCAGCTTGAACAGAATCTTATCTATTTTCCTCTTTCTCTCAAACTATCCATCACATTTTTATGTTAAAATATGCCATCAAGTGGAACGGTATCCACACTTGCAAAACAGTTCAAAGGCAGCAGATGTCCCAATTTTTATTGGAAGCGCAAAATATTTCTCACGGGTTTGATACCCTTTTATTTCACGATGTGAATTTTTCTTTAAAGCCATCACAAAGTGCAGCGATTATTGGCCGAAGCGGCTGCGGAAAATCTACACTTTTACATATATTCTCAACATTCATCAGACCCGATAAAGGCAGTGTAACACTGTTAGGAAAAGACCTTTACACGCTTGATGATAAATCTATCGAAGCATTACGCCGTTATGATATAGGGATCATCTTTCAGTTCCATTACCTTTTTAAAGGCATGAGTGCACTGGAAAACATCGAAGTAGCCAGTATGTTAAGTGCTGAGAAGATAGATGATACGATACTTGAAAAACTCGAGATCAAACAATTGATGAAACAAAAAGTAGGTGAACTCTCGGGAGGACAGCAACAGCGTGTTTCTGTCGCAAGGGTTTTGAGCAAAAAGCCCCGTATCATTTTTGCCGATGAGCCTACAGGAAATTTGGATAAAGAGACCGCTGAACTTGTGATGGATGTACTGTTGGATTACATTAAAGAGACAGGTGCGGCGCTTTTACTCGTCACACATGATGAGACTATGGAAGCGCGCTGTGATGTTGCGTATAAGATCGAAGATAAAATACTCAAGGAGAAAAGTTGAAAATAGATTTGATGCATGCACTCTATACCACTTCTATGGTACTTCTGGCGTTTGTCGCAGCCCTAGTGATCACCAAAACGATTTCTAAATATATGGGAAAAAAAGACGACGAGGAAGAAAAATAGCAAGCAGGTGCATTGTACCTATCTTGCTTGAGTGATCAGTACACCTTCTAACATTTTGTCTATATCCCCATCAAGTATAGCATCTACATTGCTAAAAGCCTGGTTGGACCTGGTGTCTTTGACCTGCTGGTAGGGTTGCATCACATAGGAGCGTATCTGATGCCCCCATCCTATATCTGATTTTTCCACACCATCCAAAGCCGCCTGTTTTTTAGCCATTTCATACTCATAGAGACGGGATTTGAGCATCTTCATGGCTGCAGCTTTATTTTTATGCTGGCTTCTGTCATTTTGACACTGTACGATGATATTTGTCGGTATGTGTGTAAGACGGATGGCTGATTCTGTTTTGTTGACATGCTGTCCACCTGCACCTGAGGCACGGTAGGTATCTACACGCAAGTCTTTGTCTTCAATGGTGATATCTATAT
The DNA here is from genome assembly GCA_041546475.1 of Sulfurovum sp. Classification (GTDB taxonomy): domain Bacteria; phylum Campylobacterota; class Campylobacteria; order Campylobacterales; family Sulfurovaceae; genus Sulfurovum. Next base: position 727 of record JBFEWI010000159.1, on the reverse strand, counting down.
CATCATCTATCTCAGGGGAAACCATCACAGAAGTGAACGAAGTATGGCGTTTGGCATTGGAGTCAAAAGGAGAGATACGTACCAGTCGATGGATACCGTTCTCTACTTTGAGGTAGCCATAGGCATTTTCACCCTTGATGATAAAAGAGACATCTTTGATACCTGCTTCATCCCCGGCCTGATAGTCAAGTCCTTCGACCTTAAAGCCATGTCTCTCTGCCCAACGCAGATACATACGGTAGAGCATACTGGCCCAATCCTGAGATTCCGTACCCCCGGCACCCGGATGTATGGAAACGATGGCATTGGCACCGTCATGCTCCCCGCTGAGCATCATCTGTACTTCCAGTGCATGGGTACTCTCCTGCAGGCTATCTGCATCTTCATAGAGCATCTCAAGGGTCTCTTCATCATTCTCCGCTTTAGAGAGTTCAAAATATTCAGTGGCATCATGGACTGCATCATAGGCATTGTTATAGGTAGCCAAAATACGTTCAGCTTTGGTTTTTTCCTGAGAGATCTTACCCGCATTGGCTGCATCGTTCCAAAAATTAGGATCCTGCTGCATCTCTTCGATCTCTTTGAGTCTTGCTTCCAGGACATCCGGTTTTACAATATTTTTAATATTGTCCATTTTAATCGTAAGTGATTTGAGTAATTCGCTGTATTCGTATGCATCCATAGTAAAAACCTAGTGTAATTTTGATATGATTTTATCAAAATATAG
>JBFEWI010000170.1:0-3755 GCA_041546475.1 Sulfurovum sp. | reverse complement strand
TGTATTCCAAAAAATGGGTCTGCCATATAGACAGATGCACTCTTGGGATTATTCTGGTCCATACCATGGATATGACGGTTTTGCGATCTTTGCAGCAGACATGGATCTTGCCATTAACTCTCCAGTATGGGCTCACAGCACAGCACCATGGGATAAAGAAGGAGAAGCGTAATGCAAGAAGTTGACAATATAATGAATGGACAGAAGCTTTTTCAGAGACCTGAATATCAGGATGTACTGAAAAACAAAAAGCAGTTCGAAGGTGCTATGGGTGCCGTAGATAAACAAAAAGTAGAAGAGATTGCTGAGTGGACGAAGTCATGGGATTACCGTGAGAAAAACTTGGCACGTGAGGCGATCACGGTGAACCCTGCGAAAGCATGTCAACCGCTAGGTGCTGTTATGGTAGCACTTGGTTTTGAGAACACTATGCCATATGTGCATGGTTCTCATGGATGTGTGGCATATTTCCGTTCATACTTTACAAGACACTTTAAAGAACCTACTCCATGTGTTTCTGACTCTATGACAGAAGATGCAGCGGTATTTGGTGGTCTTGTCAATATGAAAGACGGTCTTAAAAACTGTGCTGCAGTCTATAAACCTGATATGATCATGGTTTCTACAACTTGTATGGCAGAAGTTATCGGTGATGACCTTTATGCCTTTGCCGAAGCAGCAAAAGAGGAAGATGGTGGAGAGTTCCTACCGGAAGATTTCCCTATCCCTTACGCACATACACCTTCATTTGTAGGTAGCCATATTACAGGTTACGATAACATGATGCAGGGTACTATGCAGCAATTAACTGAAGGAATGAAAGGTGAAACGAAAGACCGTATCAACATCATCCCTGGATTTGAAACGTATATCGGTTCTATCCGTTCTGTGAAGAACATTGTTGAATCATTCGGTGCAGACTATATCATGCTTGGAGATCACTCAGACCAGTGGGATATGCCAGCAGGTGAGTACAGCATGTTCGCAGGTGGTACAAAAATAGCAGATGCTAAAGATTGTATCAACTCAAAAGCGACGCTTTCTTTACAAAAATATTCAACGGCTAAAACGATGAAAATGGTTACAAAGCGTTGGAAACAAAAAGATAGTGCCAACCTTAACCCTATCGGACTTAAAGGTACTGATGAGTTTGTTATGAAACTTGCAGAACTTACAGGTAAAGAAGTGCCTGCAAACCTTAAAACTGAACGTGGTAGATTGGTAGATGCAATGCAGGATTCTTACCCATATATGCATGGTAAAAAGTTCGCGATCTGGGGTGATCCAGACTTCTTGATAGGTATGGTTTCATTCCTTATAGAAATGGGTGCTGAGCCGACTCACGTACTTTGTAACAATGCACCACGTGGTTGGGAAGAAGAGATGAGAGCATTGCTTGATACTTCTCCAGCCGCTGCTGACTGTCATGTGTGGGCAGGTAAAGACCTTTGGCATATGAGATCACTTCTCTTTACTGAGCCGGTTGACTTTATGATCGGTAACTCTTATGGTAAAGAGTTGATGAGAGATACGAATATACCATTGATCTATATCGGTTTCCCTATCTTTGACAGACACCACCTCCATAGATATTCTATCTCTGGATATGACGGTGCGTTGAACCTATTGACTTGGATCACGAACAAAGTGCTTGATCAACTCGATGAAGAAACAAAAGGTATCGCCTCAACGGATTATTTCTTCGATCTTATTAGATAATAATTCTGATTTGTCCAAATTCCTTGAAACCGTCCTCTTATAGGACGGTTTATTTTCTTTCTTATTTTATCCCCCCCCTGTACAATAGCTTTACTGGTATGTTTTTTGCAATTCTTTAGTAAAAGGATTAATCATGAGCATACAAAAACAGATCAAAGAAAATCTACTCAAAGAGATCTATACAGATATAGACAAAATGTATGATTTTATGGAGCAGCACTTCATTTTGAGTGAAGAGCATGAAGACCTCGTCATCAAACAGCTTAACAAGCTTAAAGACCAGTTCTATCTTATCGCCTCGAACAGCAAGTTGTCATAATGGAATACCATATTGTTCTAGAACGGCTGTGCAGTTGTCTGAAAAAGCATCACGTAGATCGTATACGCAGTTTTACTACAAAAGAAGAAGCAGAAGAACATGCTTATGAATGGGCAGATACGCTCAATACGCTATGTTGTGGCCGGCACGGCTTCGATAATGTGGAAGTAGATGACAATTTTGTCATTAGTGTAGAGAATGGTGGTTTTGTAGAAGCGTGTGAGATATGAATTTGACGCTATTTTCATTTTCCAAGATCTTCTTTACCTTCGGATATCAGGTGAGTACCCTGCATTGAGACCCTCTTCAAGAACAGTTAATGCAGATAGCTATAGAAGAGACACTCAGGGTGTATCTATAAACTAACAACAAAGGAATCAAGATGGAATATCATGTAGTAGTAGAAAAATTGTGCGGATGTGCAAGAAGGAAAGATATGCCTCAGATCAAAACGTTTGATGACAAGGAGAATGCACAACGTGTTGCAAATGCATGGGCACAGCAGCTCAATGAAAGTTTCTGTGGCAAACATGCATTTGATGTCATTCCTGTTGATGATAATTTTGTTATAGCTGTGGGTGAAGGCAGTTATTAATTAACCAGGCATTTTCAAGGAGAGGGAATGAAAATAGGTGTACCAAAAGAGATAAAAAAAGATGAATATCGTGTAGCTATCACCCCATCAGGTGTTTTAGAACTCTGTAAAGATGAACACGATGTATATGTGCAGAGCCATGCCGGTGAAGGGAGTGGTTTTTCAGATGAAGATTATGTCAATGCAGGTGCATCGATCTTAGCTGAGGCAGTAGAAGTGTTTGACGCGGTTGACATCATTGTGAAAGTGAAAGAACCTATATCAAGTGAATATACACTGTTTAAAGAGAATCAAATACTCTTTACCTATCTGCATCTTGCTGCAGATGAGGCTTTGACACGTTTTTTACTGGAGAAAGGGATACGTGCCTTTTCCTATGAGACACTTGAAGTAGGGAGACGTTTACCTTTATTGGAGCCTATGAGTGAAGTGGCCGGTAAGATGGCAGCGTTGATGGGTACGGTGCATTTAGGATATTATCATGGCGGCAGCGGCTTACTTGCAGGCGGTGTTGCAGGTACAGAACGGGCCAAGGTGATGGTTCTTGGAGGTGGTGTTGCAGGTAAGGCTGCAGCAGAGATCGCTGCAGGTCTGGGTGCGGATGTGACAGTGTTTGACATTAATCTGGAACGTTTACATTATCTGAATGATGTGATGGATGCAAACGTTGCTACAATGTATAGTTCCTCTGAAGCCATTGCAACACTCTTACCACAATGTGACATGGTGATCGGAACCGTACTTATCGCCGGAGCCAAAGCACCAAAACTCATTACACGGGAGATGTTGAAGTTGATGAAAAAAGGCTCTGTACTGGTCGATGTTTCTATCGATCAAGGGGGATGTTTTGAGAGTTCTCATGCAACCACACACAGTGAACCTACTTTCATTGAGGAGGGGGTCGTTCACTACTGTGTTGCCAATATGCCGGGTCTATACCCACGAACATCAACCTATGCTTTGACCAATGCAACACTGCCGTATATCAGAAAGCTTGCACAACATGGTGCAAAAGAAGTTTTAGGGATCAACCCTTTCATGAAAACGGCGCTCAATACCTATGATGGTGTATTGTATAACACTGCCGTGGGCAAAGCGCATGGCATTGAAAGCAGTCTATGG
>JBFEWI010000348.1:0-1011 GCA_041546475.1 Sulfurovum sp. | reverse complement strand
TTCGCGCCTGGAGCAGCCGTTGCTGTCGGTGCTGTTTTCCGAGAGCCAGGGGGCGTTACTGGATGAGACGGGATATACGCAGCCGGCGTTGTTTTCGGTCGAATATGCGCTGGCGCAGTTATGGCAATCGTTCGGTGTTCGCCCGGGGGCGGTGCTTGGCCACAGTGTGGGCGAGTACGTGGCGGCGTGTATAGCCGGTGTGCTGAGCCTGGAAGATGCGCTGGGGCTGATCACAACCCGGGCGCAGCTGATGCAGGCGCTGCCTGGCGGTGGCGCCATGGCGGCGGTGTTTGCCGGTCAAGAGCGGGTGTCGGGGGCCATTGCCGGATACGAAGAGCGGCTGTCGGTGGCGGCGGTGAATGCACCGGAAGAGGTGGTGCTCTCAGGAGAGGAGGGCGCGTTGGATGAGGTGCTGGCGTTGCTGGCGGCAGAGGGTATCGAGTCGCGGCGGCTGAGTGTCTCGCATGCCTTCCATTCGCCGTTGATGGAGCCGATGCTCGAGCATTTCGAGCAGGCGGCCGCCGAGGTGACGCATCATCAGCCGCAGCTGGAGTTTGTCTCCAATCTGACCGGTGGGCCGCTGGAGGGTATCGAGCCGGGCTATTGGCGGCGGCACGTGCGGGGCAGTGTGCGGTTTGCGGACGGGATACGGGCGCTGTACGAGCAGGGTTACCGGCATTTTGTGGAGATCGGGCCGCACCCGGTGCTGTCGGGTCTGGCCACGCGTTGCCTGCCGGTGGGAGAGGTGAGCGTGTTGCCGTCACTGCGCCGGGGTCGGGACGACTGGGAGCAAGTGCTGCAAACCCTGTCGGCCCTGTACTGTGCCGGGGTGTCGGTGGACTGGGTGGGCTTCGACCGTGACTATCCGCGTTACCGGACATCGGCGCCGAGCTACCCGTTTCAGCGCGAACGCTACTGGCTTGATGCACCGGTACGGTCGGCGTCCCCGCGTCGTGCAGACGGGCATCCGCTGCTGGGCCGGCGGCAGCCGCTCGCCGGGACCGACAACCT
>JBFEWI010000050.1:0-9706 GCA_041546475.1 Sulfurovum sp. | reverse complement strand
TCTTATGTTGGTACCTTTCATTGCACCACTTCCAGCATACCTACTACTTACGTTCTCTGCATTGCTTCAGACGTTTGTATTTATGATCCTTATCTATGTATACCTTGCAGGTGCCGTAGCTATGGAAGATGATCACTAAGATCATTTCGGGGACTTTTAAACATGAGACTGCAAAACAGACCTTTGAGTTTTGTAGTTAACTTTCTCTTGGGCGTAGCATGGGCATCTGTCCTGCTAGGCGCAGTCACTTCATTTCTCGCTTTTTTTCAGGATAGCTTACTTTTAGCTCTCGTATCAGCCTTTATAGGTGCACTGCCTGGTATGATATCGGTACTTTTACTTGAGCATATCATCACAGGGAAAGAGAGATATCTGGAACTGAAAAAACAGACAGCACTGCTTGAAAAGATTCTCGAAGAAAAAGAGAACCACCACGACCAATGATCAGTTATGCTATCACTGACCCCTCTACCTTAGATTTCAACCATTTAGAACGTGACCTCAAAAGATTTTCCCAAAAAGCTTCTATGATCGTTTATCGGGACAAATCCAATGTCTCTAAGCACGAGGCTGCGTTCGTTCAAGCAGCTAAAATGTTTGATTTTGAAAAGGTCCTCATACATGGTGACCCTCTTCTGGCAAAGGAAGTAGGTGCTGATGGCGTACATTTGAGCAGTCTTCAGCTGGATGAGATCACTGAGGCAAAAGCGATGGGTCTCTTTGTAGTGGTCAGTACGCATACGATAGATGAGCTCAAAAAAGCAGAAGCTTTCGGGGCAGACATGGCAACTTTCAGCCCTATCTTTGAAACTCCGAACAAAGGTGCACCGGTCGGTTTGGAAATGTTAAGGTCGGTCACGCCCCAGGTGACGATACCTGTGTTGGCCCTGGGAGGGATCTTGACAGAAGAACAGATAGATGCGTGTGAAAGATCCGGGGCAAGCGGTTTTGCTTCTATCCGTTATTTTGGAGTGTAGGTATGTCACGGATCGGTTGGATGCTTATCTCCTTCATAGGTTTTTTTTTCTCACCGATTCTGCATGCCGAAGAGATCGCCGCAGACTTCAGGGTAGAGTATGGTATATTTGGCCAGGTAGGGAAGGCACATGCCATACTGAGAACGTATGACAGATATTATATGATAGATGCCAATGTATCTGCACTGGGCATAGCAAAAGCAGTGACAAATGACCTTAAAGAGAGACATATCTCAAAAGGTCACATTTCAAAAGGTCTTCTGGTGTCGGACATGTACCAGATGATCAAATCTTTCGGTCCCTATACGACTACGACGATCTACAGGGTGGATCATAAGAAAAAGAGAGTTACCCGTCAGTATAAAAGATGGAAATACGATCAACTACTCATCAATGAGACAGAGAGACTCGATTATTATGGTAAAGATGACCTGATGACCCTGTTTCTGAATCTTCCAGCACATATCAAAGAGAAACATACGCCTAAAAAGTATCAATTTAAAGCAATAGGTGAAGACCGTAAGAACGGGCGTGTTGACATCACCATACCTTCCAAGAAAGCCTTAAAAGAGATCATCCGTTTTGTCGGTCAAGGTCAAGAAGGTGATTGGTACAGCAGGGTAGTGATGCATCGTAAACTTTACCATAGTAAACAGGGTGAACTTGATGTAAGGATGGGCAAAGAGGGGCTGGTAGAAAAAGCAGTTCTGAAAGATCTGATCTTCTTCGGGGATGTACGTATCATCAGGCAATAGTGCAGAATAAACTCTCTTAAATAAGCAAAACGCTATAATCTATCTCATTAAACACGCGTTATATTTATAAGGATCATTACTATGTTTGAAACCGTCATCGGTCTTGAAGTGCATGTACAACTTAACACTAAAACAAAACTTTTCTGCTCTTGTCCTACCTCTTTTGCTGAGCATCAAAACAGCAATACCTGTCCTACCTGTTTGGCACTTCCGGGTGCGTTGCCCGTGGTGAATAAAGAAGCTGCGATCAAAGCGATGAGATTTGGTTATGCGATCAATGCCGATGTCAACCATGATTCTGTCTTCGATAGAAAATCCTATTTTTATCCGGATAGCCCGTCGGCATATCAGATTACTCAGTTGTCAAAAGCGATCGTGCAGAATGGTGAACTCTTCATAGACCTGGAAGACGGTACGCAAAAACGCATCGGGATGACCCAGGCGCACCTTGAGGCGGATGCAGGGAAGAACATGCATGAGGGTAACCATTCTAAAGTGGACTTGAACCGTGCAGGAACACCACTGCTTGAGATCGTATCCCAACCGGATATGAGAAGCGCAGATGAGGCCGTAGCATACTTGAAGAAGCTCCACTCTACAGTACGCTATCTTGATATCTCTGATGCAAACATGCAAGAGGGATCGTTCAGATGTGATGTGAATGTTTCCATCCGTCCCAAAGGACAGGAAGCGTTTGGTACAAGAGTAGAGATCAAGAACATCAACTCATTTAAATTTGTGGCTGCTGCAATAGCCTATGAGGTACAAAGACAGACAGAAGCGTATGAAGATGGTGTCTATGATCAGGAAGTCTATCAGGAGACACGTCTTTGGAATGTGGATGAGGGTGTGACAAAATCGATGAGAGGGAAAGAAGAAGCTGCGGATTACCGTTACTTCCCAGACCCAGACCTGCGTCCGCTTATCGTGACGGATGAGATGATCGCTGAAGCAAAGATCATGCCTGAACTTCCGGATGCAAAAGTGAAGCGTTATGTCGAGGAGCTTGGGCTCAAGTCATATGATGCGCATGTGATCACTATAGATAAAGAGATGGCATACTACTTTGAAGAGATGCTGGAGAATGGTGCAGTCGCCAAAACTGCGGTGACCTGGCTGACCTCTGAACTGCTTGGACGTCTGAACAAGGCAGGAATCTCTATAGAAGATTCCCCTGTAGATGCCAAAACACTGGGTACCTTGGTCTCTAAAATTACGGATAATACTATCTCCGGTAAAGGTGCGAAAGAGATCCTTGATCATATGATGGAGAGTGAGAGTCGTGATATTGATGGACTGATCGATGAACTTGGACTTGCACAGGTCAGTGATGATAGTGCTATCCTGGCTATTATTGATGAGATACTGGCTGCCAACCCGGAAAAGGTAGAGGAGTATAAAGGCGGTAAAGAGAAACTCTTTGGTTTCTTTGTCGGACAAACGATGAAAGCAAGCAAAGGGACCGCAAACCCTGGCAAGGTCAATGAATTACTGAAGCAGAGACTGGGATAAAATAGGATTCATCCATGGTACTTTACCATGGTATGTACATTTTGGGAGGTAGCAACATATGCATGATCTTATCGTTAAACTCTCACACAAGATAGACAGTTCAGTACGTTATCAAAAGATCAAATCTTTTTTTCGTTCACTTCTTGAAGATATAAACTACCCCTATAAAAAGTACTTTGATGCATTTATGATCATGCTTATCGTGCTCTCTATTGCCATACTTATTTTGAGTAAAACAGGGAAGGTCCCTGAGTGGCTCGTAGAGTTCGATCTCTATTTTGTGACAGCTATCTTTGCGCTGGAGTATCTGCTGAGATTGTGGATCAGCCATGATATCCATAAATATCTCGTCTCTTCATCTTCTGACTCTAGCATTTCTAAGAGATACTGGGGGGTTCTGAATGCTAAATTACGCTATATGATCTCCCTGCCAGCATTGATCGATCTTATAGCCATTTTCCCGAAATTCAGGATCTTACGGCTGTTAAAACTCTATCACTATATGCATGGGGCATCAAGCCTTTTTAATGCATTGCTTAAAAAACGTTTTGAATTTGTTTTTCTGGGTTATATGCTTTTGGGGGTCACTTTTACGTTCGGTTCAATCTTTTATCTGCTTGAATTCGGTATCAATGAAGCGTTGCACTCTTATCTGGATGCCATATACTGGGCCTTGGTTACCATCTCTACCGTAGGGTATGGAGATATTGCTCCTGTGACTGAACTGGGTAAAGTGGTCTCTATGTTCGGTATCATATTTGGTATCGCTATGATCTCTTTTGTGACTTCTGTCATGGTCTCTGCTTTTTCTGAAAGATTTAGTGAACTGCGTAACCAGGACAGTATCAATCATGTGCATAAGATGCATAATGTGGTCATTATCAACGGATATGGACATTTGGGAACAACGATCGCAAAAAAACTGAAAATACGTAAGAACTATGAACCCGTTATCATAGAAGATGATGAAACGAAAGCCAATAAAGCACAACAGGATGGCTATCAAGTGATCCATGCGGACGGCTCCAGTGCGAAGATGGTGAGAACATTGTATGAAAGAGACAATATTACGGCGATGCTTACGTTAAGCAGTTCTGATATCAATAATATCTACTTTATACTCAATGCAAAAAGTATCCAATCAGATTCTGTGGTGTATGCACGTATGAACCAAGTAGAGTTGCAGCGACAGTATGAAGCAACAAAAGTAGATGGCCTGATAGAGCCTTATGATGTGATAGATACACAAGCTTTTCATTATTTGAAAAAACACAGTGAAGAGGAGAAGAAAAATATCTCCTTTTTCGGTTATACACATAAGAGTAGCCATATCTGTAAAATGCTTAAAGAAGAGGGGATAGAAGTAACGATCTATGAGATCGGAACTGAGAGTTATGAAGCAGCTAAAGATGACGGTTTTACCAATGTGATACTCATCGATCAAAAAAGCAGTGAAACACCGGACATTAAGGATGGGATCGCGGTGTGTGCAATGAATGATGAAGCATTGAATGTCTATTACAGTATTACGCTGCGGGCCAACGGATTTAAAGATGAAATCGTGGCACTCTCTGATACGAAAGAAGACAATAGAAAATTGCTTTTGGCAGGTGTGAGCAAAATATTTGATATGTATGATGAAAGTGCTTCACAGTTTGTAGAAATGATCGAAAATAAGGTAAAAAGGGTTTAAAATGAAAATGGCAATTATCGGTGCAGGGAAATGGGGTCAGGCATTGTATCATGCCTTTAGTCAGGATAATGATGTAGTGATCTCCTCTCGCAGCTATAAAGAAATAGAAAACTTTGTGCCTATGAGTGAAGCTTTAAAGTGTGAGTATCTGGTCATAGCCATCCCTGCACAGTTTGTTCGTGGGTGGCTGGAAGAGCATTTTGAGGATCATGGACAAAAGATACTTGTTGCGGCCAAAGGGGTAGAGACAAGCACTGGGGCATTTTTGAATGAAGTGTATGGCGAATTTGTCTCTGCGGACAGGCTGGCTTTCATCTCCGGTCCATCCTTCGCTGCAGAAGTGCAAAAATCGCTTCCAACCGCATTGATCATCAGTTCTACAAATCATGAATTGGCACAGACCTATGCGGATGCGCTACCAAAATTTATCAAAGGGTATGTAAGCAGCGATGTTGTTGGTGCAGAAGTCTCCGGAGCTTATAAAAATGTCATTGCCATAGCAGGCGGGGTATGTGACGGTTTGGGTCTTGGAAATAATGCCCGTGCTGCGCTTATATCAAGGGGTTTAGTGGAAATGACACGTTTTGGCGAAGCTTTTGGTGCAAAGACTGAAACGTTTCTTTCCCTGGGCGGTGCAGGCGACCTTTTTCTCACAGCAAGTTCGACACTTTCAAGGAATTACAGAGTGGGATTAGGACTGGCAGAGGGTAAGGATATGGATAAGATACTCAGTGAGCTCGGAGAAGTGGCAGAGGGGGTACCTACAGCCAAGGCATTGCATAAAATAGCCAAAGAGAAAGAGATCTATCTTCCTATTGCAGAAGAGGTCTATGCCATGATCGAAGAGGGGAAAGATCCTTTGGAGAGTGTGAAAGACTTGCTGAATTAAAGAGAAGTTGGATAGAGTATATCAGTAGGAGAAAATATGAAGTATACATTTATATGCTATATGATGCTATGTATGTGTACTTTTCTTGTTGCTGATGAGCTCAACTTACCCACCCATGAGATACATCTAACCGGAGAAAAACATTTCGAGGAGTCTGATCTGCAAGATGCCCTGGGTGTGACAACACCGGGTTTTTTTCAGTTTTGGAAAGATGATACCCCTCGTATAAAAGATAAACTGATTCCCTCTTTAAGACCCTCGTTAAAAAGCTTTTATGACTCTGAAGGGTTTTATGATGCCAATTTTACCATTCAAGAGACCAACACGACCATTTTTGTGACCATCAGCGAGAATGAGCCTGCAAGAATCAGGGATATCAATATCTCCAGTGACTACGATATCAATTCTTTGGTCACGATGAAAAAGGGTGATATCTTTAGAGCGGAAACCTTTATAGCGATCAAAAGTAAGATCATTGCCGGATTACTCAAAGAGGGGTATTGTAGTTATGATCTGGACACGAAAGCCTATGTGGACCTGGATCTGCATACGGTTGATCTGCGTTACATTCTACATAAAGGTGGTATCTGTACCTTTGGAAAGTTGACCACTTCAGGGTTGGAAACCATAGATGAGAATGTCATCGGGTCACGCGTCAAAGCCAAAGAGGGTGAGCGGTACAGTACGGATCTTATACAGGATACATCCAATAAACTTTATGGTTTGGATGCTTTTGACAGTGTATTGATCGATGTAGATAGAAAATTCTACAATGTAGTGCCGGTAGATATCACCTTTACGGAAATGGAAAAACCCTACCATTTGGAAGCAGGTGCAGGCTATGACACCTACGTAGGGGTGCGTGTACTTGGAGAGCTCACCAAACACAACTTTCTGGGCAATGCGCAGCGCTTAAGTTTCAAAACTTCCCTGTCGAAAAGAGAGCAAGTGGTCATGCTCAGTTATTTTAAACCTGCACTGATGGATATTTTTGGTTACAACACGGATCTGGGTGGAAGGTTGGGATATTCAAATCTGGAGTTTGATGGATTTAAAGAGGAGAAAACATTTGCCAGAGCCTATCTGGAGCATCAAGAGGGAAAGGTCACATTGAGAGCAGGTGTTGCTTTGGAAGATATTATTATCACTGAATTAAATCTTGCTCCCGGTACAGAGCTATCACAAGCTGTGACTGAGGGAAATTTCCCGCTTTTATACCCTTATACAGATTTCATCTACGATGCCAGAGATTCCAAACTCAATCCTAAATACGGATATTACCTTGCTGCTTACGGTGAGTTCGGTCTCTCCTATGATGAGGAAGCCAGTGTCTATTTGAAAACCCTGTTCGAAGGCAGGATCATCCATACCTTTTCTGATCTTACGCTGGCTGCTGTCGGAAAGGTTGGGATAGTGGATGTCTCAACACAGAACGGCCTGCCTGAATCGAAGTATTTTTTTGGCGGAGGTGCCTACTCAAACCGTGCATACGGATTTAGAGAACTAGGAGTGATCCTCTCTCCTACTGAAGATACCATCTATGGGGCTTCAAGCATGGCCAATCTCTCTTTGGAAGCGGATTACCCTCTGTGGGGAGATGTCTATGGAGCCATTTTCACGGACAATACTATGCTTACGGATGAAAGCTACAATTTTAAAGGAGAGATCATCTCTGCTGTGGGTGTAGGGGCGAGGTATATGACACCGATAGGGCCTTTTAAACTGGATGTGGGTTTCAATGTCAATGATTTCTCACAGTATGGTATTTCATTTCAGATAGGACAATCGTTTTGAAGCATAGTTACCTCTACAGACCGTTGTTATGGATAAGAAAAGTCATTGTATATCTACTTGTCACTGCTATAGTGATGGGACTGGCTCTTTATTTTGTCGTCAATTCAGCCTTTGTTGTCAGGAAAGTGGCCGATACTTTTGCTTCTGATTACAATATATCCTACAGTCGTATCCATGGAAATGTATTGACCGGAGTGAAGATAGACGGTTTGGCATATAATGAAGACCTGCTTGCTAAACAGATTACGCTGAAATGGAACCCTGCAGGACTCTTGAAAAAAACACTTATCATCAATACACTGCAGGTAGAAAAAGCCAATGTGGATACGATCAAGAGACTGATCGCTTCTTTCTCTTCTGATGAAAACAGTGAAAGCAATGAAAGCAGTGGAACTGGGTCTTTGGGTGTAGGATTAAGTGTACATCATGCATCACTGAGTCTTGAACCTTTTGATGAAGCGGGGATAGGTATCTCAAATGTGATGTTGAATGTAAGGGATCTGCACTATACCAGTGATGGTATGAATGTGCATACCTTGGATCTGCAAGTGGATTCCAATGTGACTCAGATCGTTTTGAAGGCAGGTTTGAAAGATGAGGATCTGCATGTAAGAGAATTGACCGTAAAAGAGCTTGACACGCTTGCACTGCAAAGACTTTTTGTTCCCAAGAGTCATCAAAATGATGCAGTCACTGTACGGGAAGATAATGCCAGCAAAGAGAGGCCGGTGAATCCTTTGATGCCCAAATGGGTACATCTGGACAAATTAAAGATCAATACACTTCCTTTTGTCTATGGTCCTGTAGATTCCGAAGCGTTCAATGTAAGCGGAAGGGATGCTGTCTTTGATGTCGAAAAACTTTTACTTCAAAAGGCTGACCTGAATGTGCATAGCAGTACAAACCTCAGTGATATCTATTATAAGACAAAAGTGAAGAAGAATAAACTTATCGGAAAAGTGGATTTTAAACCTAAAAAGGCACTCTTTAAACTCTATGACCTGCCTATAAGGAGAGAAGCGGTGGGGGATATTTTTCTTGATCTTAATGTCTCTCGATCCATGGTAAGTTCCGACCTGAAAATAAAGATGAAACAAGTCCTGAAGGCCGGTGTTAATGATTTTAATCTTGATATCGATGATCTGCATCTCCATGCGGTCTATGATATCGAAAAGAACACTCTGCAGACCAAGAGTGATCTATGGCTAACAACACCGTATGCCAAAGATGTTTTGGTGACCAATCTTTTCACTATGGATAAGCATATCCGTTACAGTGGAGAGATACGTGCCGAACAGATCATTGGTGTGGACCCAAAATTTGTAAAACCTCTGAACAATTTACAGATCAAGTATAGAGGTGATGGTCACAGTGTTAACACTGAGATAGAGTCAGATAACCTGAAAGGCAGATTGATCTCACCTGACTTCAAAAAGGCTGCATTCCATTTAGAGAACAAAAGACCATTGATACTAAATGAATTTATAGCACTTCCTGCAGAGCTGAACCAAACAAAAGCTAATATGGTCATAGATGCACCAATCAGTTTTGAAAATAACAGTTCACTGATGGCTTATGCGAAAATAGATTCCAATGTGGTGAATATCGATGTGAATATGAGTTATGAAGAGTCTTTGAAGGTCAAACTGGTCAGCCATATACCCAAAACCTCTCTTTTGTACACGTACAGTGAAGCGCTCAAGTGGGAGCGTTTAGATCCTATGAGAGCAGAGGCTGAACTTAGTGATCATCGTGTAGAGGGAAGAGTCAAGGTAGGTCCATTGGCACTGAAAGCAGCGTATGATACCAATAGTACACAAGTGGATGGTACGATCAATTTGGGCGGTTTACATGCAACGATCTCTGGAGTGGCAAAAGAAAAATTGAGGGTCCATACAAAGATAGATGAGATAAGTGCTTTAGCAGGAAGTATTGAAGATATCTATACCATAGAAGAGCTACCGCCTGTGAAGGGAAGTAGTGATATCTCTCTGGAGGTGACCGAAATGAAAACAATAGATGTGGCGTTGAAGTCACCTGAGATCACCTATCAGGCTGATCATAAAACAAACTATTATGTCAATGA
>JBFEWI010000065.1:0-8469 GCA_041546475.1 Sulfurovum sp. | reverse complement strand
TGCGCTGCATGGACACTACTACTCCAACCGTTCACTATGGCGTAAAGTGATCTCACTGACAAGTTTTCTGCCTCTGTTAGTGAAGTTTCAACGTTACTTACGGACCAATTCCTATGATTTTATCAACGATTTTTATGGAGAGATTTCGCAAGAGTATCAAAAATTTCTAGAAGCACAGATCCTTATCGTTGCACAGGCGCATGCAAAAGAGATCAATTTTTTTACGGCAGCACTCTCATTGGGATATACGTTTAATGAAACACATTATGTACCTGGAGGATTTGGGAAATTGTTTGATCAGATGACAGCAAAGATGAAGCATGTCAAACGTAATACACAAATAGAAAAAATTGAACGACACAGTGATCATTTCACACTTCATACCAAAAATGAGTCTCTAAAGGCTAAAAAAGTGATACTGAACAGTACTATATATGACAGCGAAAAACTTTTTAATGATAAAAAAATAAAGAACTATTATCAAAAGTATGAAACACTTAACAATCACCAAAGTTCATTCATGCTCTATATGACGATAAAAAGTGACAAGAGTTATCAACATCATTATCAATTGATACAGGATGAACGATATACACACAGTATATCCAATGCTATTTTTGTCTCTTTTTCAGATATGACAGATAACATGCTTACGCCTGAAGGACATTACAGTATAACCGCATCTATACATACTGACATCAGGTTTTGGGAAGACAAGAAAACCTATAAGAGCAGAAAACAAGAACTGCAAAGCCAAATGCTAAAGAGTATCTGTGATATACTTGATATCAATGAAAGCGAAATAGTACATCAGTTTGCTGCTACGCCCAGAAGCTTCAAACGTTACATTAATCGTGCACAACTTGGAGGAAATGCTATCACCATGAAGAACTTCCTGCCGAAATTGCCTTCAAACGACACTTCTATAGAGGGGTTATACCATGTAGGTGATACAGTCTATGCAGCACAGGGGTGGCCTGGAGTGATGTTGGGAGTTGAAAATCTAAGAGGATTGCTGGATGTATAATATCGCTTTACGCATCAAAGCACTTGACTGGCTTTATATCTTACTTATAGGTGTTGTTTTTGCTATGCTGCTATCTGCTCTGGAGTATGTACTTTTAGGTCTTGAATGGATCCAAGGTGCGTACTTTGGGGCTATGCTCGGTTTTTCTATTACACTTTTCTCTCTTTTTTTTATTACTTTTATGAACCAAGTTATTCTCCCGAAGATCTCAAAAATATTTTGGCTCCCTTTAGCGATATTCTTCTCATTTCTTTCTGGTTTTCTAGGTACTTTGTTAAGTACCAGAATCGCAGAGTTATGGGATATAACTCTCATACCTCTGTTTCATACACACTATGTCCAGCTAGCTGTTGCTATAGGTGTACTGACTTACATAGTAGGTGCTTTGCTGTATCGTTTTGTAAAGATGCGTAATGAAAAAGAAGAGGTTGATCATCATTATGTGCAAAGCCGTCTTCGCTCACTAGAAACACAGCTCAATCCTCACTTTTTATTTAACGCTTTGAACTCTATAGCTGAACTTATTCACCAAGATCCGGACAAAGCTGAGACTGCTATCTTGAAAGTATCTACTTTTTTACGTAATACGATGGAGGAAAAGGCACTCATTTCATTGAGTGATGAACTTAGAAATGTACGTGATTATGTGGAACTTGAGAATATACGTTTTTCAGGTAAGATCCATATCCATATTGATGATCCTATGCCTACTATAAATGTACCAAAGTTTTCTGTGCAGTTACTTGTGGAAAATGCTATAAAGCATGGTTTTATAGATAAAAAAATATTAGAAATATCCATATCCTATGATCAGGGTCAAAATAGACTCATAGTAAAAAATAACGGTAGGGTGATGAAGAGTACAAAATTTGGGACCGGATTAAAGAATTTAGCCCAGCGGCTAAAGCTACTCTGTAAAGGAAAGATAGAAATTACAGATAAAGAAAGACCCACTTTTACTATCTATTTAGGAGATTGTCATGAAAATACTCATCGTTGATGATGAAGCATTGGCCCTTGCCAGGCTAAAAAGAATGCTCAATACATTGGGCTATGAGGATATCATAGAAGCTGAGAGTGCGACAGGCGCACTTGAAGCGATCAAAGAGAACCATTTTGATCTGGCACTCTTGGATATTAATATGCCTGGAAGCAGCGGCCTTGAACTAGGATATGAACTGCGTTATCATCAGGAGGAGATAGCCATCATCTTTCAGACAGCCTATGATGAACATGCACTTAAAGCGTTTGACATAGGTGCAGTAGGGTATTTGGTCAAACCATTTAGTATAGAACAGTTAGAACAGAGTATAGCACGTGTCAAACTAGAGAGTAAAAGCAGTCATGATCTTCGTTTAATGAGTAAGACGGGTGAGAGCTATTATCTGCTCAAACCAGAGGAGATCTATTATGTCAAAGCGGATCTGAGTGAAGTGATGTTACGCTCTTTGAAAGGGTTTTCATACTATGCCCAGAAGATCTCTGACCTTGAAAAAAGATTGCAGGCGTATGATTTTGTACGTATCCACCGTTCTTATTTGATCAATATTAACAAGATCAAAGAGATAGAGACCATAGAACAGAGCAAACTCCGATTTTCATTTCAGGATATCTCTGATCAGATAGAATCCAGTAAAGATGGAGCAAAAGCATTTAGAAACCAATTTTCTGTTTAACACTTTTTCAATCACTCTTTATGGAGCACATTATAGGGTTTAATGAAGTCTATAACTTTAAAGTTATTTTGTTATTATCGTCGATAACATCCAAAATGAATTAAGGTCCATATGAATCCATATAACAGAGTCGTTATAAAAGTGGGAAGTTCTGTCTTAACTGAGAAGGGTGAGATCGCAAAAGAGCGTATGCTTAATCTTGTCTCTTTCATCGTAGAAGTTCGCAAAAAATATGAGGTTATATTTGTAAGTTCCGGTGCCGCTGCAGCAGGGTATACCGCTTTAAAACTGGACAAAAGAGAACATATAAGCAAGAAAGTATTGGCTGCAATCGGACAGCCTATACTCATGAGCTCTTACAAAACAAAGTTTGATATCTATGAGACGGATATTGCTCAAATTCTTTTGACCGAAGATGATTTTAACTCCAGAAAACGTACAGAAATATTTAGAAAGATCATTCAAACATCATTTAAAGAAGATATTATTCCTATTGTCAATGAGAATGATATTTCAAGTACACCTGATCAGATCTTTGGCGATAATGATCAGCTGGCAGCCAAAGTAACCCATCATACAAACTCGGATCTGTTAGTGATTTTGACTGATAGAGACGGCTACTATGACAGCGATCCAAATGAAAATCCCAATGCACAGATCTTAAAAGAAGTGAATAGCATTTCAGAGGATGAACTTGCAGCAGCCTATAAACCCCATCAAGAATTCACATCAGGGGGAATATTCACCAAGCTGGTTGCGGCGGAGTACCTGATGAATAAAAAAAGAGAGATGTTTTTATGTAGTGGATTCGACCTCTCCACTGCCTATGAATATCTCATAGAGGGTAAACATACTAAAGGAACACTCTTTAGAGCAAAGCACTGATATATACCTTGATAACATAGAGATGTGAAGATCTTGCTCACGCTTCTCGTACTTCTTTACTTCATACTTTCACGCTTTAAGTGGGCCATCAATAGTTACTCTTATAAACTATTTTTGTGGCTTATCTCTTGGACTATAAGAAATAATCTATAGTCACAATGTAATTATTGATTTATCTATGTATAATAGAGATAACATATAGAGTGTGAATCATAAAAAAGGTTATCAATGAATGATAAGATCAGAGAGCTTATAGAAGAGATAGACGCTATGAAGTTAAAATTGGCTGAGGAGATCGACAAACAAGAGGATCATATCTCCTATGAGATCAAAAATGGTTATGTGACATTTGAAAAAGAGGTTTTAGCCAAACAAAAAGAGAATATGAAAAATCTTTTGATCTGGTTCAGGGAAGTACCTCTTTTACATCTGTTGAGCTCTCCTCTCATATACGCGATGATCATCCCGGCGGTACTTTTGGATATTGTACTTTTTGTCTACCAGCAAGTGATATTCAGGATCTACAAGTTCAAGTTTGTCAAACGGAGCGATTATATGATCTTTGATCATCACTATCTTGGGTATTTAAATCCTATAGAGAAGCTCAATTGTCTCTATTGCTCTTATTTCAACGGTTTAATGCTCTATGCTTCAGCCGTATCCGGCAGAACCGAACTTTACTTCTGCCCGATCAAACATGCGAAGAAGATCGTGGCTCAACATCAGTATTATGAGGGCTTTCTCTCTTATGGAGATGAAGAAAATTATCAGGTAAAGTTAAAGAAGCTTCGGGAAACGTCTCAAGAGTAGTACAATGGTGACTTTTTAGATCACTAAAGGGCGCTTTTTCGCTTTTGCACGTAATCTATTGATAGACTTTAGCACAAATGGATGTCTGATGATCCAGGTCTCAAATTTGTATTTGTAGGGAAAATCCATGATAAGCAAGCCTATAAGGATGGTCACTATCCCTTGTCCCGGTAAAAAAAGCAGGGTGATACCTCCTATGAGCAGCAGCACTCCAATGATATTTTTAAGGAATATAAAGAAAAATCGTATGATTTGTGGCTGATCACCCCATGGAAGCTTTTGCCGTTTTGGATGCGTAAAATAATCTGCAGGTATTTTAGTGACTAACCAGGGGATGAGTAGTATAGAAGCGATAAACCCTAGGATCGATACTATAGTCAAACCAAGCAACAGATTTTCATGATTTTCAATAAAGGCCATCATATAGACTACTTTGGTCGTCTTGTTCCGTGTTAGCGCCGGTATTGCTGCAGGGCATACATATAGGAGTTTCGCTCATAGGCAGCCGGATTGTCGGTATGGGCCAAAGAGATACTTCCTTTCATTTGTGAGATGGAGTCGTACTCATTCGTTTGCATCCATTGGATGAGCTCATCGAGTATCATTGCTGCCTGGGCTTCGCCTTTGGTAAGAAGTACGGAAGCCAGCGCTACAGCATCCGCTCCGCTCATAATGGCTTTGAGGACATCTTCTCCACTGTGTATCCCTGTACCCGCACACATCGAGCAGGAAAGCTTGTTATAAAGGATCGCACACCAGCGTAAGGTTTCACTGACATTGGCAGCACTGGTAATATTCGCACGCTGCAAAGGGCTAAGAAGTTCAAGGTCTACATCCACACGTGTAGGGTTGTCAAAAATGGTCAGGCCATTGGCGCCTGCTTCAACAAAACGTTTTGCCATATTTGCAGGGCTGGAGAAATAGGCATTCATCTTGACATTGAGAGGGATGGATATATGCGCTTTGACCTGGGCTACGGTATCGATATACATTTGCTCTACAGTATGTCCTTCCATATCGATGGATGTGGGAATATAGGTGATGTTCAGTTCCAAGGCATCGGCACCGGCTTCCTGAAGTTTTTTTGCATATTTCACCCACCCTCCTGCGGAAACACCGTTCAGACTTGCAATGACTGGAATTTGGACGGACTCTTTGATCTTTCTGATCTCTTCGAGATAGTGTTCGGAGTGGAGATTCTCAAAATCCACGTCACTGGGCAGATACGTGGTCGCTTCGGCATTGGAGTTGCTGTGAATGTGCAAAAAATGGTCGATCTGATGGATCTCATGGTTGATCTCTTCTTCGAAGAGTGAATGCATGATGACAGCTGCTATACCGTTATCTTCAAGTTTTTTGATACTCTCCAGAGAGGCCGTTAACGGCGAAGCGCTGGCAATAAGGGGATTTTTTAATTCCAGTCCCAAATGTGTAGTCGTTAAATCCATGATCATAGCTCCTTTTCTCTTGGCTGGTAATGTTCATACAGGTCCTGGTAGCGTTTGTAAAGAGTCTGGGCTGTATGTGCTGCGGTTTTTAAGTAGGACCCTGCAGAGTCGGCATTCATCTTTTCGACCATTTTAAATCGTGTCTCGCGATACATAAAGTCTTTGACATCTATTTTAGGACCTTTGTAGTCAAGTGTCATCGGATTTTCCCCCTCTTTGATCCTATCCGGATCGAAGCGGAATATCGGCCACAACCCACTGTCAACAGCACGTTTTTGCTGATCAAACCCATATTTTAGATCATAGCCGTGGGCGATGCAGTGCGAGTAGGCGATGATGATAGAGGGGCCGTCATAGCGTTCCGCTTCAACAAAGGCTTTGACTGTCGCTTTGTCGTTCGCTCCCAATGCGACTTTTGCGACATAAACATTTTCGTAATTGATGGCCATTGCAGCGAGATCTTTAGGTACGCCTGCTTTTCCTTCTGCGGCGAACTTGGCCACTGCACCGGTCAGGGTAGCCTTGGACTGCTGGCCGCCGGTGTTGGAGTAGACCTGGGTATCAAGTACCAGTATATTGACATTTTTCCCGCTGGCAAGTACATGGTCCAGTCCACCATAGCCGATATCATAGGCCCAACCGTCTCCACCGATGATCCAGACTGATTTTTTGACAAGGTAATCGGCTAATTCATATAGTTTTTTTGCTTCCTTGTCTTCACGTTCAGCAAGAGCGGATTTAAGCAAGCCAACCCTTTCTCTTTGCTGATTGATCTCTATCTCATTCTCCTGAGAAGCACCCAGTATCGTTTCAACCAGCGTCTTATCCAGAGTCTCTTTCAGACCTTCGAGAAGAGCATGGGCATGATCCACATGGTTATCGATCGCAAGTCGGAAGCCAAGCCCGAACTCTGCATTGTCTTCAAAGAGTGAATTGGACCATGCCGGTCCGCGTCCATCATCATTTTTTCTCCATGGTGTTGTAGGAAGGTTCCCTCCGTAAATGGAGCTGCATCCAGTAGCGTTGGCAACGACCATCCTGTCACCAAAAAGCTGTGTAGCAAGTTTAATGTACGGGGTCTCTCCACACCCTGCACATGCACCGCTGAACTCAAAAAGCGGTTCAAGGAATTGTGACTCTTTAAGATCACTGTGATCAAGTTGTGAACGTTCGACCTTTGGCAGTGAAGTAAAATATTCCCACTGTGCGATCTTTTCGTCTTTAATGTCTGCTAGAGGGGTCATATTGATCGCTTTGAGGTTGGTTTGCGATTTATTTTTGGCTGGACATACTTCAGTGCAGAGCGAACAGCCTGTACAGTCTTCTACGGCTACAGAGATGTTGAAACGATCGTTTTCACCGAATTTTTTTCCTTTGGCCAGTTTGGAGAGAAATCCTTCAGGCGCTTCATCCATAAAGGAGATATCAAAGACATTGGAGCGTATGACCGAGTGGGGACAGGCTGAAACACACTTGTTGCACTGAATACAGGTATCTGGATCCCAGACAGGCACTTCATGGGCAATGTTCCGCTTTTCAAACTGTGTGGTACCTGTCGGCCAGGTCCCGTCAGCAGGGATCTTTGATACCGGAAGTTCATCTCCCATGTAGGCGCTCATTTTTCCGATCACTTCAGAAATGAACGGTGTCAGTACCCCCTTGAGTACCGGCTGAAGCTCTTGGGTACTTTCAGTTTCTGTGGGAACATCGACTTCATAGAGATGTGCAAGCGTATTGTCTACGGCGGCAAAATTTATCTCTACGATCATGTCTCCTTTTTTCCCGTAGCTTTTTTGGATCGAGTGTTTTATCTTGTTGATCGCTTCCTCTTTGGGTAGAATACCGCTGATGGCAAAGAAACAGGTCTGCATCACGGTATTGATTCGTGACCCCAAGTTGCTCTCTTTGGCCACACTGTAGGCATCAATGACATAAAATTTCAGCCCTTTGTCAATGATACGTTTCTGTGTGACACGGGGAAGATGTTGCCAACTCTCCTCTTTGTTATAGGGAGTGTTAAGCAGAAAAACACCACCTGGTTTAGCATGCTTCAGCAGGTCGAGTTTTTCAAGAAACACAGACTGGTGTACAGCGATAAAGTCCGCTTCTTGTATCAGGTAACTGGAGTGGATCGGATCGGGACCGAAACGAAGATGAGAAGTGGTCACGGAACCCGATTTTTTGGAGTCATAGACAAAATATCCCTGTGCATAATAGTCTGTCTCTTCACCGATGATCTTGATCGTATTTTTGTTTGCTCCTACCGTACCATCCGAGCCCAGTCCATAAAAGAGGGCTTGAAACTGGGTAGGGTTTTTCAAGATAAAATCATGATCATAATCAAGTGAGGTATGGGTTACATCATCGTCAATACCTATGGTGAAGTGGTTTTTAGGCGATGGTTTTGAAAGTTCTTTATAGATCGCAAGGATCATGGCTGGGGTGAACTCTTTGGAAGAGAGACCGTAGCGTCCCCCAATGATAGTCGGCAGCTCAAAAGAGAGTTCGGTGCGATGTTCATACAGTGCACTGACCACATCATGGTAGAGCGGTTCACCCAGGCTTCCTGACTCTTTGGTACGGTCAAGCACGGCAATGGACTTGACGGAGCTTGGGAGTGCAT
>JBFEWI010000019.1:0-15081 GCA_041546475.1 Sulfurovum sp. | reverse complement strand
ATATTTTCATTACCGCATTTTTTACATTTGTTCTCAACAGCACAGATCGGTGCAAGTTCTTCTCTTGGGACTTCTGGTTTCATAGCCGGGAATAGAAGTACATCACGGATGCTGTGCTGATTGGTCAACATCATTACAAGTCTGTCTATACCGATACCTTCACCGGCAGTTGGTGTCATACCATAGCTGAGTGCTTTTACATAGTCAGTATCCATATGCATTGCTTCATCATCACCGGTCGCTTCTTTTGCATCTACCTGCCCTTTAAAGCGCTCATACTGGTCGATAGGGTCATTCAGCTCAGAGAAACCATTGGCGATCTCTTTACCTGCCATGAAGAGCTCAAAACGCTCTGCAATGTCCGGATTTGCATCACTTCTTCTTGCAAGCGGTGAGATATCTACAGGGAAATCTGTAATAAACGTAGGGTTAATCAGTTTTCCTTCGACAAATTCATCAAAGAGTTCAGCCTGCAGATACCCCAAGGTGAGGTTAGGGTCTACTTTGACATTATGCTCTTGGAGATAGGCCAATGCTTTTTCTTTATCTGTGGCAACTTCTGCCGGTACGCCACCGATAGTTGTCAGTGATTCGATATACGGTATTTTCGCAAACGGGGTTGCAAAGTCTATCTCTACTTCACCGTAAGGCAGCTTTCTCTCAAGACCAAGGTTGTCAAAGAGATAGTCAAACAACTCCTCAGTGATCTCCATCAGTTCGATATAGGTTTTATAGGCCCAGTAGAATTCGATCATTGTAAATTCAGGGTTATGGGTATGGTCCATTCCTTCATTTCTAAAGTTTCTGTTGATCTCAAATACAGCTTCCATACCGCCAACGATAAGACGTTTGAGGTAGAGTTCAGGTGCGATACGCAGATAACGCTCTACATCCAGCGCATTGTGGTGTGTGATGAACGGTTTTGCATTTGCACCGCCAGGGATAGGGTGCATCATAGGTGTTTCTACTTCCAGGAACTCTTTATCTTCAAAGAATCTTCTTACCATCGAAACGATCTTGGATCTCATGACAAAGTTCTCTTTGACTTCGGGATTCATGATCATATCAAGATAGCGTTGTCTGTATCTAAGCTCCTGGTCCTGCAGACCATGGAACTTTTCAGGTAGCGGAGAGATCGCCTTAGAGATGATCTTCATATCTTTACAGTGAAGTGTGAGTTCACCTGTCTGTGTCACAAAAGGGTATCCTGTGGCTTCAATGATATCTCCGACCTCAAAGAGCTTCTTCGCTACATTGTTATAAAAACCTTCCGGAAGTTCATCTCTGTTATAGTAGATCTGTACCAAACCGTGGGCATCTTCTATCTTTGCAAAAGCAGCTTTCCCCATGATACGAATAAACTTGAGCCTTCCTGTCAGTGAATAGGTTCTGGTATCATCTTTCTTCTCATCACTCTCTTGCTCTTTGATATAAGCACACTCTTCTAAAAACTGTGTGGAAGGGGTTCCTTTTTGTATCTGATTCGGGTAAGGATTGATCCCCTCTTCTCTTAGTTTTTCTGTTTTTTTGATTCGTTCTTGGATATATTGATTTTCAAATATCAAGCTCTCTCCTGTTGTTGATCTAGTTATTGCATGTCGATAGGGGCGCACCCTATAGACTATTTTGACGCCGAGACCGCTTTTAAGGCAATCTCACACGATCTGCTGTATGTTATGAGCGGGTTGTCTATTTATTGGCACTTCTCACAAAGACCGGTGATCTTCATCGTATGGTCTGTCATTTTAAAGTTGAACTTTTTTGCTATGGCTTCTTGTCTCTCTTCAATGGTTTCGTCGTAGAATTCTATAATATTACCACATTTTGTACAGATAAGATGATCATGATGTTTTTTAAGGCCAAGTTCATATTTCTTGCCCTGTACACCAAAAGAGATAGAGCTGGCGATCTCTGATGTTTCAAGTAAAGCAAGCGTACGATAGACCGTGGCAATACCGATATTGACATCGGGGTGTTGCTCTTTCAGCAGGGTATAGATATCCTCCGGCGTAAAGTGTCCGTTATTTTCGTAAAGGAATTTCAAAACAAGCTCTCGTTGTTTCGTAAACTTCAGTGAATTTTCCTTTAAAAGGTTTTGGAACTTTTCTAACAGTAGAGGATATTCAATCATACGGACCCTTGTTGTTCTATAGTCATGTGTGTACTATTGGTTTCAATGATCGAAGTGTTCGTCTCAACTGAAACATTTGTTTCAGCCGGAGTAGCAGCTTCTTTTGTATCAGAGACAGTCAGACCCAGATCAGAGGTGTCAAGGTTGATAAGATATGAACCCGTTGCCTTAAGATATGGATAAAGTACGGAATCATTGATATATTTTCCCAAATTATCTTTGATCAGTGTGACATTGGACAACGCAGTCACGATCAATGCAAAAATAAGGAAATACTTTCCTCCTCCTGCAATGAAACCAAAAAGACGGTTGAGAAAACCTAAACCGCTTTCACTGGTAAGTTTGGAAAATATCGTACCAAGAATGGTAGCACTGACCCAGATAATGATCAAAATAGCAAGGAAACCAATCAGTTTTAACAGGGATGCATTCTCTAAAGGTAAAAAGTTCGTATCAATAAATGTTGCAGCTGTATCGGAAAGTCTAGAGGCGAAATAGACACCGCCTACCAGACCCAAAAGACCAAAGATCTCTTTGATAAACCCCTGCATAAAACCTTTGATACCCAGTATCAGTACAATTGCTGAGATGGTGACATCAAAGTAGTTAAAGTCCATCATTGAAAAACTTTCCATTGAAAAATCCATATTATCCCCTGTGTTTACTATAGTTTTTGCGTATTGTATCTATATCTCTCTAAAAATATTTTGAGAGAGATTTTTGTTAAGATCATACTTTACCAGCAAGTTCAGCTGGTCTGTTGGCATACTGCATCGCAACATCACGGCTTATCTTCCCGTCTTTGAGGAATTTGAGCAGTGCCTGTGTTTGCGTCTGCATCCCTGTATCCCCTTGTCCCAGTTGCATTTGTGAATAGATCTGGTGTACTTTATCTTCACGGATAAGGTTTGAGATCGCATGATTTGTGACCAGGATCTCGGAAGCAGCGACACGGCCTCCCCCTAACTTAGGGAGGAGCGCCTGTGCGATCACAGCCACCAGTGAAGAGGCGATCATAGCTCTGATCTGCGGCTGTTCATCCCCTGTAAATACATCGATGATACGGTTAATGGTTCCCGGTGCCGAAGAGGTGTGCAGGGTACCAAATACAAGGTGACCTGTCTCAGCAGCTGTAAGCCCAGCTTCAATGGTCTCCTTATCCCTCATCTCCCCGATCAGTATGATATCAGGGTCTTGACGCATTGCAAATTTGAGCGCTGTGGCAAAAGAGGAAGTATCTTCACCTACACCTCTGTGCGAGAAGACACATTTTTTGTTCTGGTGGATAAATTCCACAGGATCTTCCACCGTAACGATGTGTTTTTGTTCATGAAGGTTGATCTCATTGAGCATGGCAGCCAGAGTGGTCGATTTACCCGAACCTGTCGGCCCTGTGACCAAAATAAGCCCTTTTTCTCTCTTGATAAGACTCTTATAGACTTCAGGGGCACCGAGGTCATCCAATGAAGGTACATCAATAGGAATGATCCTGAAGGCAGCAGCCGTGTCCCCTAATGTACGATAGTAGTTTGCCCTGAACCGCCCGATGCCAGGAAGCAAGAGTGCGAAGTCAAGTTCATCATGCTCTTCAAAGTGTTGTTTCTGTTTCTCTGTGATAAGAGAGTAACACATCTCTTCAATATCCTCCCCTGTGAGTGCGGGAAGATTAACAGGTTTAAGTACACCATCCAATCTTATCTGTGGTTCTGTACGACTTACGAGGTGTAAGTCTGATGCACCATGTGTAACAACACTTTGAAGCAGTTTTTTGATATCAAAAGCAGCCATGATTATCCTTTTATTAATGTATAGTTTTTAGATATTGAGACTCATTATACCCAACAATGACCTGGTTATCAAGCTCAATAACGGGCCTTTTGATGAGCATATTCTCTTTTGCGAGCCATTGTTGTTTATCCTCATCAGAAAGATCAAGTTCTTTCAGTTTTAAGGTGCGGTAGGTCGTGCCTCTGGTATTGAAGAGGGTCTTAATATCGGTATGTTCCAACCATGAATCGATCGTCTCCTGGTCCACCGGTGTTTCACGGAAATCTATAAATTCGTAGGCTATCTCATGGGATTTAAGATATTTTATCGCTTTTCTTACACTGTCACAATTTTTTATACCATAGATCTTCAACATGCAATCCACTTATTCGATGATCGCCGGTACGATGAAAAAGTCATCATTTGCTTGCGGTGCATGAGAGAGGATATCTTTTGCAATATCATCGGCTTCTCTGGGACTATCAGCTCTTAAAGGTGTGCCCCCTTCGAGCGTCGAGAAAGAAGCATCTAAGGCTTCTGTATCCAGTTCATTGAGATTATCAACATAAGTGAGGATACCTGAGAGTTGTTCGATCACCTCCTCTTTTTTAGAATCGTCGATCCTTAGGTGTGAAAGTTTTTCAAGTTTCTCTAAAACAGTGTGATCTATTTGCATGATATCCCTTATGTATGGTCAATTTTTATAATGGCTCTTATTATATATTAATTTAGTTTAAGATATAACTACAAGTAAATAACAGATAAAGGTGAGAAAGTATGCAGAAGTTGGATATGAATTCAGAAGAATTTAAAGCAGAACTGGTGAAGACAAAAGCGTTTACAGATAAAGTATGTGAAAGTAAAGGTTGGGTCTATAACAGCAATGAAGAGGTAAATGAAGCCATCATCATGGGCCTCTCACGTCATAAACTACTGTATGGAAAAAGATTCTGTCCATGTTTTATGGTTGAACCCGATGAGTCCAAGCCAGGTAAATTCAAAAGTGTTGATGACAGGATCTGTCCATGCAAACCTGCGATAGAAAAAGAGCTCCCTGAAGATGGTATATGCCATTGTCAGATCTTTTGTACACCGGAGTATCGTGAAGCACATAGTTAAGCAAAGTGTATTTTTAACTTAACAGCAAGTTATAATTTTGATTGACTATAATACTTGATTATTTTAGTCAGGAGATTACAGCATGCAAGAGTTACTTGAAAAAGATGATATCAATTCAGAAGAGTTGGAAATTTTACTAGAAGCACGGGATGAAGGGAAAGTTGATTTCCTTTTGGTCGATGTCAGAGAAGAGATGGAGTATGAGATGGGCCATATCAAAGGTGTGGACATGCTTAAACCCACGACTGCTTTTCAACAATGGGCACAAGAGTTCTTTGATGAGACCAAAGAGAAGAAGGTCATTTTTACCTGCCGTACGGGTAGTAGAAGCGGACAGGTACAACATGTATTTAAACAACATGGGCATACAGGTGCATTGAACCATTTTGGCGGTATTGTGACCTATCATGGTGAAATAGAAAAATAGCATGTCTAAAATCCTCTATCTTCACGGTTTCGCATCTTGCGGAGAAGGGAATAAATCTTTACTCCTTAAATCCTATTTTGGTGCGGAACATGTCATCGCACCGGATCTTCCACCATCTCCTTTAGATGCTATAACATTGATCGAAGAGATCTTGGGATCTACAAAAATTGACACTTTGATAGGTTCATCGTTAGGCGGATATTATGCAACCTTGATGGCTGAAAAATACCGTATGAAAGCCATACTGCTGAATCCGTCGACCCGACCGTGGGAAACATTGGCTGCCTATACGGGATGGCAAAAACGTTTTTGTGATGAAGAGGTATTTGAGTTCAAGCCGGTCTATCTTGAACAACTCAAAACGTTACAGACAGCCCCGGATAAAGGGAGATATCTAGTACTTTTGCAGAGCGGGGATGAAGTATTGGATTATGCTAAAGCACAATCTTTCTATAATAGACACAAAGTTATCGTTGAGTCCGGCGGGAATCACCGCTTTGAAAATCTGGATGAGTATCTCTCAATGGTAGAAAAATTTATAAAAAAATGAGTTTGAATGAATGTAGTTGACCTATTGCTTAAGCTGTTGAGTTTTGAATCTTTGACACCTGATGATGCAGGATCGTTAAAATTCATTGAAGAGTACCTGGATGAGTATGAGGCGATGTATGTAAACAAAGAGGGTGTGAAAAACCTGATGTTAAGTAAAAAGTTCTCAGAAGGACCGCATCTTTGTTTTGCCGGGCATGTGGATGTCGTTCCTGCAGGAGATAAGTGGGAGACAAATCCTTTTGTTCCAGTGATCAAGGAGGGGAATATCTATGCGCGAGGGGCACAAGATATGAAAAGCGGAGTCGCGGCTTTTGTGCAAGCATGTAAAGAGAGTGAACATTTTGAGGGTACTCTCTCCGTACTGCTTACCTCCGATGAGGAAGGTGAAGGCAAATACGGTACGGCGGTAATGCTTGAGCACCTCAAAAAGATAGATTTTTTACCTGATTACTGTATTGTTGCAGAACCGACATGCGAGCGTGTCTTTGGTGATGCGATCAAGATAGGAAGACGGGGCTCCATCAATGGATATTTGACGTTGAACGGTAAACAGGGGCATGCTGCTTATCCGGAGAAAGCGATCAACCCGGTCCATCAGATAGCCACGGTTCTAGATAAGATCGCAGGGGTAGACCTGGACCAGGGGGATGATGATTTTGCACCGAGTAAAATGGTGATCACGGATATCCGTGCAGGTATGGAAGTGACCAATGTGACACCGGGCGCATTAAAAATGATGTTCAATGTACGTAACTCCACTAAAACTACACAACAAGAGGTTAAACTTCACATAGACAAATGCTTTGACGGCTTGGATTACAGTCTGGAATTAACACAGGGTTCCTACCCGTTTGTAACCAAAAGAGATTCCAAGATCGTACAGAAGCTCACTTCAAGTATCAAGAATATTACGGGAGTGGATACGAAATTTTCTACTGCCGGTGGTACCAGTGACGCTAGGTTTATGGGTGCCTTTGGTATAGATGTTGTAGAGTTCGGTGTGATCAATGACACCATTCATGCACCCAATGAAAGAACATCCATCAAAGAGGTTGAAGCACTTTGTGCTGTGTTTAAAGATACAGTAAAACATTTTAATGAAGGATCGATATGAACAAAATAGTATTAGGTATTGTACTACTCTCAAGTCTGCTCTTTTCGGTAGAGTGGAGCAAAGATCTTGAGACAGCATTTAGCGCTGCAAAAAAAGAGCATAAGAACATTATGGTCTTGGTCGAAAGTCAAAACTGCAGATGGTGTAAAAAACTGAAACACCGTACATTGTCAGATGAAGCGGTAGAGAAGAGACTCGAAAAATTCGTGACCGTCAAAGTCATGAGAGAAGATGCTTTTGCAATGTCTGAATTGCCGGAGGTAAAAGGTGTCCCTACTATCTTTTTTATGAATGAAGACAGAGTTATTTCAGATGAAATTCTAGGGTATGTGGAAGTAGAGGATTTTATCTACTACATTAATGACATAGAAAAAAAGTAGAGAGCAGTGTTAAAGAGTCAAGGTATCATCACCGCTATTATATGGGTCGGGCTGCTCTTTTCTTCTGCAAGTGGCGTAGAGAGAAGCAAATCAGAGAAGAGTGTTACTTTCAAAGGTCAACATGAAGAAACAGATGGAATATTTGAGAATCTGAGTTGGGAAACAGATATGGATCATGCTTTTGAACGTGCTAAAATAGAGCATAAGAATGTCATGATCATGGTAGAAGACACAAGGTGTAAATGGTGTAAGAATATAAAAAAAGGTGCCTTGTCAGATCCGAATGTACAGGATAAACTGCAGTCTTATGTCTTATTAAGAGTGCAGAGATCCGATAAAAAAACCGCGGATCGTATTGAGGATTTCAGCGGTGCCATCCCGAGTTTTTATTTTATGCAGCCCGATCAGGAACTGTTTGAATCTGTGGTGGGCTATTTTACCACAGAAGATTTTTTAAGTTTTCTCAACGAGATCGAAGAAGAGAGTGAGGTCTTCGACCTATGATCTTTAGGCGTCCTCACTTTACAGAGTATATTATGGCCAGACTCGTAACGTTGGCCGTTTTTACAGGCTTCGTCTTCAGTACACTCTTTTATATCTTTATACCTGAATCCGACACTGCTTTTTTCGCTATTGTGCTTTTAATCTTGGGTTTTTCAATATTTATTTATGCGATAAAGCGCGGGGCCAGTCGTATGGAAAATGAACTCCGGCTTATCAACAGATATTTGGAAAACCTTGAAAAAACGGAGAAGATAGACTATCAGGCCCACTTTTTTACCCAAGAGTTTGAAGATATTAATCAGAACCTGATCAAAGTACTTGACAGTGCCAAGAAACGTGAAGAGATCAAGCAGCGATACAATGCAAAGCTGAAGCTTAAAAATCGCCAGCGTGCAGATATGATCTCAGCGATCGCCCATGAATTCCGTAACCCTATCGCTTCTATCATGGGATATGCACAGACATTAGAGGAAGATAAAGAGATCCCTCAGGCATTGCAGGAAAAATTTTTAAATAAAATATATAACAATGGCGTAAAGATAGAAGCCCTCCTCAGCAGACTGGTATTGTGGAACAAGTTTGAGAGTGGTGAAGCGACACTGCATCCGAGTCAGTTTGACCTCTATAACCTGGCACAGGAAGTGACAACATCCCTGGAAGAGAAATACCCTCAAAGAGAGATCGTATTGCAAGGGAGCAGTTATATGGTCGAAGCGGACCGTACACTTCTGGAGATAGTACTTAAAAACCTGATAGAAAATGCACTGAAATATTCCAAAGATGAAGTTGTGGTCATGATGGAGGAGGGACATATATCTGTCATAGATAAAGGTGCAGGTATCTCTCCTTCGGATATTGACAAGGTGACTAAAAAATTTTATCGTTCGGGTACACACAGCTGGGACAACTCTATGGGACTGGGCCTCTCTATCGTCAAGCGTATCCTGGCATTACACGGTACAGAACTAGAGATCCAGAGTGAAGAAGAAAAAGGGTCTACATTCTCTTTTACGCTTTAGAATTCTCTCGTTGAGCCATACCGATTTTAACGATTAATCTCCGATAGGTACATAGGCATACCCTTCATTCTGCTTGTCAATCAAACCTATCGTTGAAGTAGGGATGATCTTTACAAAGTCATAGATATCTTTTTTTTCCAGACCATGTTTACGTAAGCCCACTCCGCATACCAAGAACTCGACATCGTAGGTGTCGGCCAGTGTTTTAATACGTTTTCCAAGCGCTTGAGAAGTCGCAAGCAGTGCCTTGTCGCCCTTGAATTTACTGTTTGCAGGGTCTTTTAGAAAGAACTTGTAGGCACCGCCATGGATGACAACAGTAACATCAAGCTCACGTAGGGTACTTTCATAATGTGCTTTGTTTGCTACGGTAGCACTTAAAATACGTAGTTCAAAATTGTTCAGATCCGTGGTGGTTAAGTCGTACACCACTTTGGCAGAATTCTCTTGCGCGTAGAGTATGCCTAGAGTTAAGAGCAGGGTAAGGATAATTTTTTTCATATGTCTTCCTTTTAGTAAGTTTAAGATAGGATAGCGTTTTAATATAAAAAAAATGTAAATGATAAGGAATAGGAACCCACTTTATGCGTGTAAAAATGAAATCATGTACACCTTCAAAGTACATCAGCAAAATAGCAGCCTATATTACTTTTGGTGTCTTGATGATTCTTTTTATCTCTGTTTTCTTCTTTGTGAAACAAAGTAAAGAGGACAGACTCATCAGTTTAGGAGATCAGTTGGTCAGTGATTTTAGAGCAGGACTTGACTATGAGATGGTCGATCTTCTCTCATTGTCTTTGGCCCTCTCTGAAGATGGCGAACTTAAAAATGCACTGACGGCAGATGATGAGTCTGAAGGCTATCAGATCTTGAGTAAGATCACAGAACGATTTAAAAAATATACACATGTAAAAACCTTGCGGATCCAGGTACTTACCCCGGACTTTTTCATTTTTGCACGTAGCTGGGATGAAGGGTATGAAGGGATGCCTATTTGGTGGTTTCGGGAGGATTTAGATTCACTCAAGAAGAATGTCCGTCCCAAGGTAGGGATGGAAACGGGTCGATTGCTGACGCTGAAGGCTACGATCCCTATGCGCAGTGGAGACAAGGTGCTCGGTTATCTCGAAGTGATCAAATTTATCGATGACTTTACACTGAAGTTACGCAAAAAAGGTATCGAACTTTTTGCACTGATGGATGAGAAATATCTTGAACAGGCTGAACTGATGCGGAATTTTCCTCTGCTGAACGGATATGTGATCTCTAATCAAAACTACAACCAGCAATACATGGAAAAAATAGAAATGATAGACTGGGAAGCTTTGTTGCTTAATAATTATGAATATGAAGACGGCATTCTTTATTTACATGAACCTATGGTCAATGGAGAAGGAAAACAGATCGGGATATACCTATTATGCATTTCGAAGGATGCACTGAAACTGCATGAAAAAGCAGATCAAAGTGTGTCGGTTTTCACTCAGTTCTCAGATGAAGATATCAAAAATGTGGTGGATGCCTGGCAGACGCCGCATGACAGTTTCCGTAATGCCTATGACAAGGAACTCATAGGTGTTTTACCGAAGTTGAACGAAGAGGATAAAAAAGAACTTGAAGTAGAAGCGAAACGTATCCTATATGGCTACAGCAAAGATGAGCTTGTTGATATCATTGTTGAAAATAAGCATAATGAGAAAAAATCAGGAACAATAAAATGAAAATACTAATTTTAGAAGATGAAAGCATACTTGCACTCAGTATGAGAGAATTTTTAGAAGAGAGCGGGTATGAGGTTGAGTGTTTCACTGATGCTGATGCAGCGTATGATGCGATTTACGAGAATGTCTATGATCTATTGCTTCTGGACGTGAAAGTACCTGGTGAGAAAAACGGTTTTGAAATGCTCGAAGAGTTACGGGAAGATGGCAATGTGACGCCGGCCATCTTCATTACTTCGTTGACGGATATAGATGATCTTAGCAGGGGATATGAGTGCGGTGCGTGTGATTATATCCGGAAACCTTTTGACCTGGCAGAACTGAAATTACGGGTAGAACAGGTGATGAAGGTACAATGTTTTGCTTCCTCCGATGAGAGTATAGAACTGCCATCAGGGTATAGTTATGACCTCAAAAAGATGAAACTTACGTTTAATGGGGAAACGGTACAACTCGCCAAAACAGAGGCAAAAATACTGGAACTTCTTATCAAAAAAAGAGGGGCTGTGGTAAGTTGTGAAATGTTCTGGGAAGAGGTATGGGGAGAGTGGGTGGATCCTGCCAATATCCGTGTACAGGTAGGTAGTTTACGTAAAAAACTTGAAAAAGATTTTATTAAAAATGTGCGTGGCGTAGGGTATACCATTGATTTTTAATACCGATCATTTTGCCCGTAAATATGCGTTTATCTACACGGGGATATTGGCTGTTCTGCTGATAGCACCGCTGGTGGTTTATGTGCAGCTGCTTTTACAGATAGATGAAGCCAAAGTGAAACTCTCTCTTGAGGCACAGGCAAAGAAGATCATCACGTCTATGCAGCACTATCAAAATGAAGACCAGGTCTACTATTTCCCACGCTATAAAGAGTATAAAGCGGCTCTCTATACGGACCAGTATGAAGAGATATTTTCAAATTTAGAGTTTGAACCTCTCTCCTTTACGGAGGGGTTTCATCAAAAAAGAAATCGTTACTATTATGTCTACCCCCTTCCAAACGCCTATTATTTCGGTGCAAGCTATTTATTGGTCTCTACTGTACATACAGCCAATAATATTTACTTTTTTGCTGCCATGGTTATGATCGCTATTGTGATCGCGCTATTTATCTTCTCATTTTTATTGCTTCGAAACTTTTCAAGGCCTTTTGAAAGACTCAATATGCAGCTTGATAACTTCATCAAAGACTCTATGCATGAGATTAATACGCCTTTGAGTATCATTAACCTCAATTCCGATCTTTTTGCCAGTAAATATGGTGAAAATAAATATCTGTTGCGTATGAAGTCTGCGGCCAAAACACTTGCCACGATTTACAATGATATGGACTATCTTGTAAAAGAAGGTAGGGTGAAGTATAAAAAAAGCGACTTGGACTTTGGTGAATTTATCCAAAATAGAGTAGATTATTTTCAAGAGATAGCAAATCTCAAGCAGATACAACTTCATACGAATATCCTTCCGGGGCTCATACATACTTTTTCGAAAACGAAACTGCAGCGTATCGTTGACAATACGATCTCTAATGCGATCAAATACAGTCATGACAATAGTAATGTTGAGATCAGTGTCTATAGTATGAATGATCATATAGTCTTTGAAGTACAAGATCACGGTGTCGGTATAAAGGATACCAGTAAAATATTTTCACGATATTACAGAGAGAATGAAGCCAAAGGTGGTTTTGGGATAGGGTTGAACATCGTCAAAAAAATTATAGATGAAGAAAATGTATTTCTGGAGATACAATCTGCATTGGGGGAAGGTGCAAGATTCCGCTATACCTTTTAAGCTATTCCCTATTTTACACTCTGTTTACACACTTGACCATTAAAATAT
This sequence comes from Sulfurovum sp., assembly GCA_041546475.1. Taxonomy (GTDB): domain Bacteria; phylum Campylobacterota; class Campylobacteria; order Campylobacterales; family Sulfurovaceae; genus Sulfurovum. The sequence continues at coordinate 2,508 of JBFEWI010000019.1, read as the reverse complement.
TTCATTAGCTTCTTTTAAAAAGGAAAAGAGATGATACAAAGAGAAACAAGTGTTTCAATACATTTCACATGGAAATTTTCTTTGATCGTATCACTCTTTTTGGGTGGGATGGAAGTACATGCAGCCAACTGGTTGATGCTTCAAGGTACTGAACCGGATATGGTAGTATCCAAAGGGGTGAAAGTACCCAACAGCAATACAATGCCTAAAGTATGGGGTTTTGTCCAAGCCAACTACAAAAAAGATTTTGGGGATCTATTTATAACTCCACCTGGTGCCGCTCCTAATGACGGGCTCAATAAAACACCGTTTTCACTGCTTAATCCAAATCTGGAAGATCAGTCAGGCTTCAATGTATTTAGAGCGAGACTGGCAGTGAGGGGGATGGTTGACACAGAGAACCTTGTCAACTATTTTGTTATGACAGAATTTGGGAACAGTGCTGTGAACAGTCTGGCTGGGCATGCTGTGGCAACCTATCTTACAGATGCTTCTATTACACTCAAGCATATACCCGGTGCCAAGGTCCGAATGGGGATGTTTAAGACACCGGGAAGCGAAGAGGGACTTCAAGCGGTATATGTCTCTCCTTATATAGAATTTACCACTATGACACTGCAGCAGCTTCTTGAACGCCAGGTCACGCATGTGGGTGCTGCACAGCATCCGCTTGGCGAGACTATTACGCAATACACAAGTAGAAGCATAGATAAGCCTATCGCAGCATTCAGAGATACAGGAGTGCAGATATTTGATACCTTCAAACTTCAGGATGACTGGACAATGAGTTATGCATATATGTACGGTAACGGCACAGGTATTTCACATAGCAGTTCCAACAAGCAGGCGACACACTATGGATATCTTGCAGCTGAAAAATCATTTGGTAAGGGCAAAGGATACTATACAGAAGCAATGAAGTTCTACATATGGGGACAGAACGGTAAACGTACACTGTATAGTACGGTAGATGAGGTAAGCGAAGGGATGGAATTTGATCGTAAGCGTTATGGTGTGGGTATGACCTATTATCATAACGGCATACGTTTTGAAGCAGAATATATGAAAGCCAAGGGGATGATATTTACCGGCCCAACTGATATAGATCATGATCCTGTTTCAGAAAACTGGCAGTTTCAGTTTGCAACAGACGATGAAAACGAGGCAGATGGCGGTTATGTGAACCTGCAGTATGAGATCATACCCAAGAAGTTCGAAGTGTTCGGACGTTATGACTATTGTAACCGTTTAACCAATACCACAAAAAATGAACGTAAATTTAAAACAACCACACTGGGAGCATCATATCGCTACAGAGGTCCAACACGCATTGACTTGAACTATATTATGAAAGATGGATCAGCGCCTGGGTTTGCCAAGGCACAAGAGGTATTGGATCATATGGATGATCGGATCGCGGTTCAGATTACGGTGGCTTTTTAAAAAAGGATAAAGCATGAAACTCAAAAAAAATCTGTGCTTGTTTATGGCACTAATGATGACAGCAACTTTACCTGCATTGGCGAAAGAGAATAAAAAAGATGATGTGATAAAAATTGTCTATCAATGTGATTTTCCGGATATCACCCGTATGCATATGATGCTCAATACACTGAATAATGTTGTACAAGATTACGAGAGTGCATCACAAACGTATGAGATCGACATCGTAGCTTTTGGTCCCTGTCTTCAATATGTGATGAAGGATTTTAAAGGTACTAAATTTGATAGAAAGCCATACATAGATCGTGGCGGACCTGAAAAAAACGGTACTTCAGGACGTATAAAGAATTTAGTCATGAAGGCAGGTGAGAAAATTAAAATAATCGCATGTGCGAATACTATGAAGAAGAGAAATGTAAAAGCCGAACAGATGGCGGATTATGTAGAATTTACGCCATCAGGTATCATTAAAGTCATTGATCTTCAGCGCGAAGGATATGCCTATATCAAGATCATGTAGACCTTCATAACTGGAGCATAGACAGCTTAGTTTATTTATGCCTTGATCTTCTCATAGAAGCTTATGTTAGCCACAATTATAAATTTATTCTTATGTAAAATATTAGCTTAAATAATTAATAATACTTTATTAGAAAAAAGAATAAAAGTATTTTTACAAAATTTACATTATCTTTACAATTCTTAGTTATGATGCTTGGCGAAAACAAATAAAAAGGAGTATGAATGCATACAAAAATCAAATGTTTTGCTTATGCAACATTGTTTTTATCAGCTTCAGCATCACTATCTGCTGTGGATTTGACAAAAGCATATGATATGCCAGATGCAACAAAGATAATAGAGAAAGATCTATTCCCTGCGGCTAAAACGTTCACAATGCCAAAGAGCTGCGATCTTACAGATGCTCAGGCAATCGCCAGAGGGAAATTTATGTTCCATAATCTCAACGGAGCAAAAGCAAAGGGTGAGCTACCAGCTGGCTTGGCTAAGTTTGTTGAGAAAAAAGGCAAAGACGGCAAAGTGTCTAAATCGCCTAAACAGTAT
>JBFEWI010000271.1:0-1788 GCA_041546475.1 Sulfurovum sp. | reverse complement strand
TGTCATCACCAGACAGTTCATTGATGTCATCGTTATGAAGGTCCTGGCAAGAGAAAAAGGTATCTCCAAAGTCTCTTCGTACGGTGAAAATGTCTTTATTGAATTCATGGATGAAACCAAAGAGAGAGTGGTATTGAAATCACCTAGTAAAGATGATGATGACATTATCGCTACAGCCATGGGGTATTTGAAGTAGTATACTCAGATATTAACCTTCAATTAACCTCACAAAAGTATACTTTTTCAGATAAAAATGCAGGAGAGTAACTTGAGTCAAACCATAGAAAACATCAAAACAGAAATTTCTAAAGTCCTTGTCGGGCAGGATAAGATGATCGAGGGGCTTTTGGCAGGTTTGCTTTGCCGCGGACACATCCTGCTGGAAGGTGTTCCCGGCCTCGCAAAAACGACCGCGGTCAATGCACTGGCAAAGACACTGGGATTGAACTTTAAGCGGGTACAGTTCACCCCAGACCTCCTCCCTTCTGACATTATAGGTACTGAGATCTATGATCCTTCCAACAATACATTTAAGATCAAACAAGGCCCTATCTTTACTAACCTTCTACTTGCCGATGAGATCAACCGTGCTCCGGCTAAAGTCCAGTCCGCGCTCTTGGAAGTGATGCAGGAGAGACAGGTGACCATCGGGGATGAAACATTCAAAATAGACCTTCCCTTCTTGGTCATGGCAACACAAAACCCCGTAGAACAAGAGGGTGCCTATGAACTTCCCGAAGCACAGCTTGACAGGTTCATGATGAAAGTGGTGGTAGGCTATAACACCAAAGAGGAAGAGCTGGAGATCGCAAGACGTGTGGCCAATAACAGTTTTGGAGAGATCCAGCAGGTAGCAACCATTGAAGATCTCAATAAGATCAGAGAAGAGGCACTTCAGGTACATATGGATGAAGAGATCGAAGCCTATATCATAGAACTGATTGCTGCGACACGTGATCCTAAAGCGTATGGTCTTGACGAGCTTGAAGCCTATATTGAATTTGGAGCAAGCCCGCGTGCGAGTATCGATATGTATAAAGCGGCGCGTGCGATCGCTTACCTGAAAGGGCAGGATTATGTCTCACCTATAGAGGTTGCGTATATCGCCAAAGAGATCCTTCGCCATCGTATCATACTCTCTTATGAAGCACAGGCGGAAGAGGTGACACAAGATGAGATCATAGAGAAGATTTTAGCAGCTGTTCCAATTCCGTAGAGGTAGTTGTTTTGAACAAAGCTGTAAAGAAAATTATCCTTAAAACCAAAAAGCAAGTCTATGGAGATATGCTGGGAAACAATGCCTCGCTCTTTCAGGGGGAAGGCTTTGAATTTGCCGAACTTCGTGAGTATGTTTATGGTGATGATGTCCGTAAGATAGACTGGAAAACAACGGCAAAGCTGGGCAAACCTTTTGTAAAGATCTATAAAGAGGAGCGTGAGCTGAATGTCGTGGTCGTTTCGATGCTCGGCGGGTCTGTCTATTTTGGAACCGTGAAACAGAAGTCGGACATTATCGCAGAAGTCGTGGCTACCCTTGGTTTTTCTGCTGTCAAAAACAGTGATCTCTTTTCACATATGATCTTTGCAGATCAACTCTATGAAGCAAGTAAAGCAAGTAAAAAAATTTTTTCCGTCCACAAAGCCGTGGAAGATGTCTTTGCATTTGACCCCATAGGAAAAGAGGGTGATTTTTCTGCCTTGGTCGAGACACTGCATAACCGTTTGAAAAAGAAGTCTTTGCTCTTTATCGTGTCTGATTTTGTCGGTGATATAGACTTGAAACTGCTT
>JBFEWI010000137.1:0-5019 GCA_041546475.1 Sulfurovum sp. | reverse complement strand
GGGGAACCACAGATGGAGATTACATCGTATTTGGGATAAGAAAAGTCTCTCCATCGCTTTTGTCCCCTCTTTCCTTTTTCACAAAACAGAACTATAGTAGAAGATTACATCGGTTATTGCAAGTTCAAATCCTGCAATACGCTCTTTGCGTATTATAAACTCTTCTATGCTTTTGTCTGTTTTCTGAAAGAGGAAACTCTAAATTTATCCAATAAAAGGAATTATCGTGGCAAAGTTCAATGTACCAAACTCTCACAAAACAACAAACCAGGAAGGCTTTAAGGCATATCTTAGACCGAATACAAAATTCGACATCATCTCAGTGGTTCTTAACTCCATGCTAAATGGAGACAAATACTACGAAACAGAAGCTGATAGATTCAAAAGCATAGAGGAATTATTCAAATCAAATATGAATGATCCTGAATTTTTACTCAAATTGATGGTCTATACAAGAAATGAAATCAATTTACGCTCTGTATCGCACGTAATGGCTGTTTTAAGCGTTGAAAACATTAAAGGAATACCAGAGGTCAAGAAAGCATTACAATTGATTCTAGTGCGTCCTGATGATGCTACAGAGATCGTTTCACTCTGGAACCACCGTAATCCTAATTCAATGATCCCTAACTCATTGAGAAAAGCGATCAAAAACAGACTTGAAAACAAATGGGATGCCTATCAATTGAAAAAATACTACGGTACAGGATCAGTAAAAGTACCAGACCTTATCAAGATCGCACACCCTGCACCAAGAGCCGACACTGGCAACAACCAGGATCAAACCTTCAAGCAAGCCCTTGAAGGGACCCTGCCGAATATTGAAACTGCTCAGACAGTTAATGCTGGAACCACAGGTGAAGAAAGAGCTGAAGCATACAAAAAGATGCTTGTTGAGAACAAGCTTGGTATCATGGCTGCACTCAAGAACATCAGAAACATTGTTGAAGCAGGTCTTGATGTAGAAAACCTTGATATGCTTTCAAGCATCTTTACAGATGAGAACAAGATCAAAAATTCAAGACTGCTTCCATTCAGATTTGCCCAGGCATATAATGCGGTCTTCGATATGACTATCGATATGTTCGTTAAGAATGCATTGTTGCAAATGATCGATGAAGCATTTATGATGTCTGCAAAGAACATTCCATTCGCAAGAGAGAATGAAAGAATTGCATTGTTGCTTGACGAATCTTCATCCATGGGTGACTATGGTCATATTTTAGATGACAAAGCTCCGTTCTATATCGGTAAAACACTGATGGCGGCAATGATCACTGGATTAAACAGAGACAACGTGGTAGGTATGACATGGGCGAACAATGTTCGCACGGTCAATATCAACAAAACAGCCATGGAGTTTGTCCGTGAAACAAAATCTCATGGAGGAGGAACCAATCTTGCAGATGCTATGCGTGTTCTGACTCATTCAAAAACATTCCTGGACAAGATCGTGATCTTTACAGATATGCAGGAGAACCAGGTTACACAATGGTCGAGAGGATCAATGACGTTCCGCCAGATGGTAGAAGAGTACAAGAAGGTCAATCCTAATGTTACGATCATCTTCTGGAACCTTGCTGGTTACAGAGGAGGTATTCCTATACAGATCAGTGACAATGTGGTTGAGGTTGCAGGATATTCAGACAAAATGCTTGAAGTGTTGCCTAAAATGATGGAGGACAAGAATGCTCTTGTTACAGAAATCATGGAGGTAAAAATTTAAAATGACAAAAACAGAGTATCTTACCGGGGAAAAACCTGAAAAGTATAGACATCTTCTAGAACCACTTGCTAAACAACGTATTGAAGATATGACAGCAATGTTGAAACGACTATCTAAGATTGGAGGAGAAGTTCATAAAAAAAATACAAAAGGATATAAAGCCATTGAAAAAAGATACCTCGAGATAGAAAAGGGAATTATCTGGTGGAAAGATCTGCTTGAAGAGGGTAAAGATTAAACCACTTCCCCATTTCCTCAAACGAAGCGAAGCGTGAGTTTGAGGTAGTTCAATTTCTCTAGAACTATTACATAGTTCTTTAATTAGTCTATATAATAGATGGTCAAAAAATTTGACCAGGAAAGTAAAGAAATTTGACCAGGAAAAGTAAAGTTTTTTGACCAGGAAAAGTAAAAAAACTTTACTTTTCGAAAAGTAAAGAAATTTGACCATGGTTCTTGAAAGGAAAAACACATGAATAAGAGTATTGATATTGCCACAAACAATTGGCAAAATATCGGAATAATGTGGATCTTTGCAAGAAAAGAAATTCCTGGAAAATACAGAAATGTTTTCATGGTTCTCGTAGAAAAATCTTTTGGTAGAGGAAACGATTTTGTAAAGATAAACGGAAGAAATCTTGCAAAAGAATGTGACATCTCAAGACCAACACTCTTGGTTCACCTAGAGTGGTTGATCGACAACAAATTCATAAAAGTTTATCATACAAAGGGATTTGTAGAAGGCGGAGGTAAGGAATCATACTCATATTATCCGATTTTCCCAGACAATGGCCATATATACTTGCATAAGTCAAAGAAAAAAGACATTAAAATATCCAAGGGTGAAGAAGCAAATAAAGGGTGGAAATATTGAATGAACGCAACAGTGTCGAAAAATCTGGTTACAATACATGCATGTGAAAGATTTGCAAATAGGATTATGGGTATTGGTATCGATCGTGGTTCTCTATCAAGAGAGCAGGTCAAGAGACTATCCAATAAAATAATCTCTATTGCAAATGAATGTCATCCAAATATGTTCAACATAGGAAAGGGACACTTCAAATGTCCAAGATATGATTGTACATTGGTTCTCGAGGACGGAGCAGTGGTTACTGTGAAAAACTACGAGAAAGACAGAAATTCTGATTACACCGGAGGAATTCATAAATCCGGATGCAAAAAGAAGAAACTCCAATGGAAAAAAGGAGGAAAAGAAGATGGAGATCTTAATCCCAATAATAATAAGTATCCTGTCAGCAACGGTAATCGTTATGATAAGAAAAGTAAGAGAAAGGGACTCAAGGAGTTCTAGTCTCGAAAAAGCAAGTAAGCTTCTTATTGATTTAAACAGGAAGCTTCTTGATCAGAATGAAAAACTTTTAAAAGATAAGGAAGAGCTCATAGAGAAAGAGATTTATTTGTTAAAAATGGTCAATGATGCCATGAAAGTTACAGAACCAAAGAGGTTCCTGGCACACAGAATGTCTATTGCACCATTTGAACCCATTGATGAAAAATTAATATCCAGCGAAAATTAGATTCGCATTATCAACAGCCCTGTCTCCAACTTGTTTGGCATAGGCACTGTTTCTTATATTTTGTGATGCAAGACCAAAGTTCCCTGACTGCAGTGCACTTCTTGTGTCATTCCAGTCATTGAGGAAGCTCGGTCCCATATTGAAGGCCATGTCCTCAAGTGCAATTCTTTGCTGAGGATTCAAATTTTTCGCCCATGGATAGTTCTCATAAAACTGATTCGCATGATTTTGTTTATCGGCCATAAAGAGTGCTTCTGCCTCTTGTTTGGATATACCATTGGCATATTTTCCACTCTTGATCTCTTCAGGGGTCAATTTGTGTCCGAACCCAACAGTGGCATTACCTGTAGAGTCGGTATAGACCTTATCTTTGAACCCTTCATAGGCCATAGTACCTCTGTGGTTCGGGGAAGACCTGTTCAGTGTGTCCGCAAGGCCGATTCCCTGCTTTTGTTCCTCTATAGATGGAATAACTGTAGGATTTGGCGTAAAGCCCTTATTCGGCATATTTGAAGGATGAAATGGGTTCATAATATCCATAAAAGGGCGACCCGTTTGGTTCGAGTCAATATTAAGGCTGCTTGCCAGTCCATCTTGAAATTTTGATTCCTTGAGTCCCATGTGGCTAATCCTTTTTAGGATATTATAACGAAAATAAAAAAAGGGCAGATTGTGAAGGCTTGGTTAAAAACAATATTTAATATTAAGAAAGAAATACATCGTAATTTCAGAGATGAAAACATAGAGTGGCATGGAGACAAGATATGTCTAAAAAGAAAAAATTATCCGGGCATGAAGGATGATTTCAGAGAATACACAACAGAGGAAAAAAACAAAATGAAAATTCATTTGAAAGCGAAAAAGAAAGGAATGTGGGAAGTAAATGGTGTGATCATATATGCTGACAGTGCTATAGAAGCACAAAACAGATATTTGGGGAAACATTATGATACAAATGCTTCCTAGAAAATTCTTCTTTACCTGTGAAGAGTGCAAGGTTGAAAACATTCAGGCAATGTCTAACAGACAAAAGGTTTGTGAATCCTGCAGAGAAGTGGTAGAGAAACGCAAACGAAAGATATATAATGCAAAAAGAAGAAAAGATACACCAGAAAGACAGTGCATAGACTGCAAACTATGGGTCAAAGAACCCTATATGGAACTCAGATGTAAAAAATGCAGAGACATCCATTACGGCAGAACCCAGAAATACTGCAAGGAGTGTGAAGTTGTAGCATTGCCATCAAACAGATCCATATGCAATTCATGTTCAAGAGAAAAAAACTTAAAAAGAATGAAAAGCAACAGAATCAAAAAAACAGGTATAAGAGTTTGCAGAAATGTAAACTGTAAAAAATCCATAGAAGGATACCATCGAAGTGAAAGATACTGCTCGGATGAATGCAGAAAATACAAACCTGTTACCTACAGGACATATCAAGACATAAAAGATGATATCCGGGATAACATAAAAAGCAATGCTGAGGCAGAAGCAGAAGAAAGGTTCGAGATAGATCCTTTCTTTTTAAAACCGAGAGGTTCAAAAAGGAGATAATATGGCAAGCAATATGTGTAAAAAAATAATGAACCAAAAGGCAACAGAGCTCAATGATGACAATACACCTTACTTCGAAGAGATGAAAGAACAGTTCTTAAAGGAGGTAGAAAGTCTTGCTGAACAATACTTTGATGATAATGTAACTGATGAGGATCATCATCCTACATTTGATGGACTTGCAGATCATATCGCTG
>JBFEWI010000149.1:0-4683 GCA_041546475.1 Sulfurovum sp. | reverse complement strand
TGTATCTGGATATGATCAATTCTGATGGTAATATCACGATTACAAAAGATGAATTCAGCAGAGTTTGTATCGGTGAGACACGAAATTCCCTTTATGCGCTCCCCTCAGCAAAAGTCTGTTGGATCGTGCTTAAAAAAGAGAATACACTGGCACGTATAGAAGGCAATGGGTACCATTTACCCCTGCGTTTGGAAGAACGCGTTGAGATTGACCCTGTAATGAATGGTATAGAGGTCTTTGATCTCTATCAGGAAAAAGACAAGATTTTGGTACTGATACAGCAGAAAGGAAAAGAGCCTATCAGTTTTATGTTACAAGGCATCACCAAGCCTGGGAAAAAGAAGACAGCTGCAGACAAAAATGCAACGACGATTCCCTCAACACCTCTACAAAATGCACCTTTGTCTCCTACAGGATAATCGAATATTCAGATAACGGTAAAATAGAGAGATAGAAAGAGTGATATCTATGTGGAGAACTGTACCGTTGTCTGGAGGGTGAGGAGCGTTTAATAATCGTGAATAGTTTCACGATTATAGTGACGGAACCGTAATGGTCAGAGCGTAGCGTAGCCATGAAGGCAAAATCTTTTACCCTTTACTCCCCGGTTTGATCGCCGCACTGCCCTCTTTACACATAGGGCACTCTTCTGGAGTGAACATTTCAAAAGTGAAATCATCCAGTGCAAAGAAAGGTACACCATTCGGGAGGCTGCACTCTTCTTTTGCCTCGGCATCGCTGCCTACACGTTTACAAAAACCTCTGTTTGCCAGTGATGCGAATGCAACAACTTCCCCACCTAGTGCTTCGATGGCTTTTGCCGCCTTCAGTGCTGAACCACCGGTTGTGATGATGTCTTCACAAATGATGATCTTCTCACCCTTTGCAACTTCAAACCCACGACGTAGCTCCATGCCTCCCTCTTTCTTCTCTACAAAGATAGAACGTACATCCAGTGAACGTGCAAGTTCATAGCCGGCAAGAACACCGCCCAAAGCAGGCGCACACACAGTATCTACTTCTATACCGTGTGATCGTATCATCTCTGCCAGGGCATCCGTGAGCAGAGAGGCTTTTTTAGGATATTCAAGGACTTTGGCACTTTGAAGATAACGGTTTGAATGATTGCCGCTTGCCAGAAGAAAGTGTCCTTCAAGCAGGGCATTTGCCTCTTTATAGGCTTTTTCTACATCATAGGATTTTTGCATCGTTAAACCTTAAGGATATCAGCTTCTTTAGCTTTGAATGTTTCGTCTACTTTTGCGATGTACTCATCTGTGATCTTTTGGATCTGTTCTTGCGCTTTTTTAGATTCATCTTCACTGAGCTCTTTATCCTTCTCAAGTTTTTTGATCTTGTCATTACCATCTTTTCTTACGTTTCTGACAGCAATTTTCGCATGCTCAACCATACCTTTGGCCTGCTTGACGATCTCTTGTCTCTGTTCGCTTGTCATTGGAGGGAAAAAGAGTTTGATGAAGTCTCCATCATTGTTCGGATTTACACCGATGTTTGCTTCCTGGATCGCTTTTTCGATCACAGGGAGAAGACTTTTTTCCCAAGGCGTAATACTGATCGTTGTCGCATCAGTAGCAATGACACTTCCTACCTGGTTTAATGCGGTCATGGTTCCATAGTAGTCCACTTTAATGTTGTCTACAATTCCTGTGGTCACTTTCCCTGTTCTAAGTGTTGCAAAGTCTCTTTTAAGGGCTTCAACACCCTTTTGCATATTCTCTTTTGTCTGTTCAAAAATCTCATCTAACATAACTATCTCCTTATTGTGTCTTCTGATAAATGCCTAGGATTCCATCGGAAGTTCAGCTATTATTTAGGGAAATTTTACCCTTTTTTACCTTGTTATGTATTTAGAGAGTATTGGGGGAGGGGTATATAAAGAAGGAAAACTTCTTTATATAAAGTTAGTTGGCAGCGGGTGCAGCCGGTGCTGTAGGTGCAGTGTTTTCCGGTGCTGTCGGTACAGCAGGTACAGCGGCATTATTTGCAGGAACGATAGTGTCTGCAACAGATGCAGTCGTTGCAGTAGTGTACAGGTATCCCAATGCCAATGTATTTACGATAAATGCAAATGCGAGCGTAAAAGTAAGTTTCGCAAGAAAACCAGTAGGTCCTTTTGCTCCAAATACAGATTCATTGCTTCCACTGTATGCGCCAAGACCTATGCTTGAACTTTTTTGCAGAAGTACTGCGATGGTGATCGCTATTGCAAGTATGATTTGTACGATTAAAAGTGTTGATGTCATCTATGCCTCTTTATGTGATTGGATAGCCCATTAAATTTGGGTATAATTTCGGCGATTATACCCAAAAAAGTTTGAAATGGTGATGAAGCGTATCATTTCATGGAGAAGGAGAGAAACCATGTCTACTGTTATTCAAGAGTTTTCTCGTTTCGCACATGCCTATGATACCTATAACGTCATTCAGGCAGAGGTTGCCAAAGCATTGGTAGAAGAACTTCCCTCTTCACACTATACAACGCTTATAGATATCGGATGCGGGAGCGGGGAAGTCTACAAGAACCTACAAAAACGCGATGATTTTTCCTTTGATCAGATTCTTGCACTGGACTCTTCCCCGGAGATGCTGAAGATACACCCCTCTTCAAAGAAGATCAAAAAAATATGTGCAGATTTCAATAAGCCTCAAACCTTTGAGAATCTTTCATTTGCACCGGGGAATCTTCTTCTCTCCTCTTCAGCGTTACAATGGAGCAAAGATCTGGATTTCACACTCTCTGAGATCTCAAAAAAGTCACAGCATGCCTATTTTGCTATTTTTACATCCAATACGTTTAAAACGATGCATGAAACAGCCCAGATCACTTCACCCATATATCCTGAAGCGGTATTGAGAGAGACGATCGGAAAATACTATCATGCTGAGTTTGAAGTAAAAAAGTACAAACTTCACTTTGAGAGTGTACGCGACATGTTCAACTATATTAAAAAAAGCGGTGTAAGCGGCGGGGAGAAACAACTCTGCTACAGAGAGACAAAACAGCTTATGAAGCGTTATCCTCTGGATTATCTGGAGTTTGAGGTTTTATTCGTGAAGGCTACTTCTTTAGCGCATTCTTTTGAATAAAAAAAGCTTTTTCGACAGCATAGAGGCCATAACGAACCTCTTTGAAAAGTTCAGACAATGCTTGGTCTACCAGTTTAAAACTCTCTTCAAGGACACGTGCAGACTCTTGTGCTCTGGAGAAGTTCGCTATGATCAGGTCATTGATACTGCTGCGAGACAATTCAGAAGTAATGCTCTCTTTTTGTACATCGTTTTCTATATCTCTGTATTGTAAACGATTTTGGTCATAAGCAGACTGAAGTTTGTGCCGTAAGTGTTTAAGGTCTGAAGTTAAAGATTGATTATCGTAGATATAACGGTTGATATCTTCTATCACCCGTATACCCTCTTTAAGCCGGTTAAGATTGGCATCGATAAGACGCGCAATCTTTTCCGAAGTCTCTTCGTTAGTCATCGCTTCCGAAGATTCCAAGAAGATGAAGCATATGAACAAACATATTGAAAAAGTCAACAAACAAGCTTACTGCTGCATCTACCGGTGAGTCGTATGCGCCATTTGCTATATTCTGTGTATCATAAATAGTATAGATACTAAATAATAGAAGCACCGCTGCTGAGATAATTACACTAAATATTGGGCTATTAAGAACCAATACATTTATAAGTGAAAGTACAAACACCGCAATCATGGTAATAAATAGAGGTTTCCCCCAGCTTGAGTAATCTTTTTTACTGTTAATAGCAAACAGACTCAATGCACCAAAAAGTACAGAAGTCATCAAGAATGCATTACCGATTATAGCACCTTTCCCCATACCTATTAACATAGCAATCATTGGTACGATCATAACACCCATTGCAAAAGTTAAAATAAAAAGTGCTGCTAGATTTAGACCGGGTTTGTTTCTTGTCATACCTAGACCAGCCCAGAGCATGAAAATAACAAAAATAAATAGACTCCATTTTACCACAGGTGTTGCTATAACTGCAGCAAATGGCAGAGTAAGGTATGCACCTAAAGCTGCCGCAAGCATACTGGCAGCCAACAGTTGATACGTTTGTTTCATAAAGCTTACCGATGCGCCCTCTTGAACATAGCCAGCTTCTGCTGATGTATAGTCTCTATCATATAAAGCCATAATATTCCTTCAATTGTAAATTTAATGAAAAGTATAATCCACAGACATTAATCTAAGGTTAATAATGGGATTTACTTATATTCTCTTTGTGCTTGTAACTTTTTGTACTCGTCCTGTGCGGCCTGTGCCTCTGTTTTACTGCTTTCGATTTGTGTAATACTTTTTTCTTCTGCACTTGAAGTGGGTACTTCAACCGTATCCGTACATGCGGATAAGAAAAATAGAAAAAGAAACAGAAAAAATGGACGCATACATATTCCTTGAGTATTAATTAGACTAGGATTATAAAATACTATAGATAAATATTAGCTATAGAGGGTAAATTTTATATATATAGATGTAAGCAAAAAAAAAATTTCAATAAATTTCGAATATTTATCAAAAAACCCTTGACAAGGGAGAAGTTCGGTGCTATAATACGCGTCCACAAACACAGAGACCTAGGCTGAGTTAGCCCAGAGAGTGAGAGTGAATGATCTTTGACAACCAAATAATA
>JBFEWI010000141.1:0-4900 GCA_041546475.1 Sulfurovum sp. | reverse complement strand
TTGGCCAAAACAGGCAAAATAGATCCGGTAGTAGGGCGTATAGACGAGATAGAGCGTGTGATGCAAACGCTTTGTAGACGTAAAAAGAACAATCCGCTGCTTGTGGGTGAACCAGGCGTGGGTAAAACAGCCATTGCTGAAGGTTTGGCACTGAAGATCTCTGAAGGGGATGTACCCGAAGTACTGAAAAACTCAAAAGTGTTCGCTTTGGATATGGGCTCTTTGGTTGCCGGTACAAAATACAGAGGTGATTTTGAAAAACGTCTCAAAGGTATCATCAAGGAACTCACGGTAGAAAAAGATGCCATTTTGTTTATCGATGAGATCCATACGATGGTTGGGGCAGGTGCAACAAGCGGCGGAAGCATGGATGCATCTAATTTGCTGAAACCTGCACTTGCACGCGGTGACCTGAAGTGTATCGGTGCCACGACCTATGCAGAGTTCAGAAACTTCTTTGACAAAGACAAGGCGTTGAGCCGTAGGTTTGCAAAAGTGGATGTGGAAGAGCCGAGTCTCGAAGATACGATGACCATTTTGCAGGGTATCAAACATAAATATGAGGATTATCACAAGATCACATTCACGGATGAGTCACTGCAGTCTGCTATCGATCTATCTGTTAAGTATCTGCATGACAGGTTCCTGCCTGATAAAGCGATGGATATCATTGATGAGGTGGGTGCACACTTCATGCTTAGAGGTGAAGAGGGTGTCACCGTCAAACCTAAAGACATTGAAGAGAGTGTCGCAAAGATCATGAAACTTCCTTCTACGGTCATAGGCACGGATGATACGAAGAAACTGAAATCACTCGAAAAAGATCTGGCTTCTCATATCATCGGTCAGGATGAAGCGATCACTGCCTTGACAACGGCGATCAAACGTTCCTATGCAGGGCTCAATGCCCCTAATAGACCTATAGGAAGCTTCCTGTTCGTAGGTCCTACAGGAGTGGGTAAGACAGAACTAGCGACACAGCTTGCAAAAACGATGCATGTGCATTTTGAAAGATTGGATATGAGTGAGTACATGGAAGCACATACCGTCAGCCGTTTGGTCGGTGCACCTCCAGGGTATGTCGGATATGAGCAAGGCGGACTTTTGACCGAGATGATCAAAAAACACCCGCATACGGTCTTGCTTCTGGATGAGATAGAAAAAGCCCATCCTGATATCATGAACATTTTGCTTCAGGTGATGGATGGTGCGAAGTTGACAGATAACAACGGGGTGGTCTCTGATTTTAAAAATGTGATACTCATCATGACATCGAACATCGGTACCAAAGAGGCCAATGTGATGGGCTTCAATAAAGACACTTCGATCAAAACAGACAAAGCACTGGCAGCTTTCTTCTCTCCTGAGTTTAGAAACCGTCTCAGTGCTACCATAGAGTTCAATAAGCTTGGATTGGATGTACTTGTGACCATCGTCGAGAAAGAAGTAGATAAACTCAATCTCTTGCTCAAACCTAAAGATGTCAAAGTGATGCTAGGTAAAAAAGCCAAAGAGTATTTGGCCAAAGAGGGGTACGATGAACGTTACGGTGCCAGACATATTGCACGTGTGATAGATGCCAAGATCAAAGAAGCATTGACCGATGAGATACTTTTTGGAAAACTTAAAAAAGGCGGTTCGGTCAAAGTAACTTACAAAAATGAGAAATTAGATTTTTCATTTGATAGTAAATAGATTAAACAGTCGTACCGTAGGAAAAGGATAAATAGTTGGCGTCTGTGTTTGAGGAAGATGACTATTTGATCCCTCCGCTGAGTCAGAATTCTACAGCGTTCCCCGATCCACGTTCAGCTTCAGATGAAGGTCTTATTGCTTATGGAGGGGACCTCTCTGTTCAGCGATTGATCGCCGCATACAAAAAAGGGATATTCCCCTGGTACAGTCAAGGGGACCCTATACTTTGGTGGTCACCGAATCCGCGCCTCCTTCTCTATCCTGAAAATTTTAAAGTACGTAAATCCTTTAGAAGGGTACTGCGTTCGGGAAAATTCACGGTCACGTTTGATCAAAGATTTCCGGATGTCATCAAGTACTGTGCAACCGTCTACCGAGAAGGCCAAGAGAGCACTTGGATCGTCAGTGAGATCAAAGAAGCATATATACGCCTGCATGAAGAGGGCTTTGCACACAGTGTAGAGGTCTATAAAGAGGGAGAACTGGTAGGTGGACTTTATGGCCTTGCTCTGGGAAAAGCGTTTTTTGGTGAGTCCATGTTCTCTTTGGTCCCTGATGCATCCAAGGTCGCTTTTAAAGCACTAAGTGATGTTTTAGGCAGTAGAGGCTATGATTTTATAGATTGTCAGATGAAAACAGATCATATGATAGGTTTGGGTGCTGAGGTGGTCGAGAGAGATATCTTTCTTGATGCACTGGAAGAGACGCTTAAAAAACCTACTGATCTTGGTTCATGGCAGCATTTTATCTGGGAGTATGAAGATGGTAAATAGAGATATAGGGTTCTCTTTATGGTTGGATTTTGTAGAAAGAGATTTTCTTAAAAATGATTTTTCTGCATTGATTGAAAAAGGTATCATTAATGGTGCTACAAGTAATCCGTCTATTTTTGCTTCTGCGATTACCACGTCTCCTGCCTATAAGGAGCAGTTGGCTTCTCTTTCAGGCAAAAGCCCAAAAGAGAAGTATGAAGCACTGGCGATAGAAGATATCCGTACTGCTGCACAGGCATTAAGACCTCTGTATGATGAAGGAAACGACGGGTATATCTCCATAGAGGTCGACCCTTTTCTTTCTAATGACACGGAAGGTACAGTGGCTGAAGGTAAAAGACTTTTTGAAGCGATCGGTGAGCCCAATGTGATGGTAAAAGTACCTGCTACGGAAGCAGGGTATGATGCCATGACCCAACTGTTAAGTACAGGTATCTCGGTGAATGCCACGCTTATCTTTTCTCCTAAACAGACAAAAAAAGCATTGAAGGCCATGAAAAAAGGCTTGGATTGTTTTGAAAAAGATGGCGGGTTAAGAGCAGAAGCCGTGATATCTGTGTTTGTCAGTCGTTTTGACAGATTGCTGGATAGTGATCTGGAAAAAGAGGGAGTACCTGTTTCAAAAACGGGTATCTATAATGCTGCAAAGATCTATAATCTTATCGAAGCGAATCATACACCTAGCGTACGTACCCTTTTTGCCAGTACTGGTGTTAAAGGAGATGACCTTCCGGCAGATTACTACATGAGAGAACTGCTGGCACCACACTCTGTCAATACAGCACCGCTTGCGACGATAGAAGCATTCATCGCCAAAAAAGCTCCGGCACCCAAATTCCCTTTGGAAGAGAGTGAGGTCAATGGCTATTTTACAAAACTGGCTGATAATGGCTTTGATATGGATGAAGTCTATAATCAACTCTTAAAAGAGGGGCTTGAAGCCTTTGAAAAAGCATTCCAAGAGATGCTTGACAGTTTAAAATAAATTACATCTCAAAGGGATAATCAATGGAAGAAAAACTTAAGCTCTATCTTAAAACAATGATCAGTAATAACGGGAGTGACCTTCATCTCAAATCAGGTTCCCAAGTCAGAGTACGTATACATGGAGTACTTAAAGTATTGGGTAAAGATGCACTCAGTGCAGAGATGATGGACAAGTTGGCTCAGGAGATCACGACAGCAGATCAATATGAAAAGCTGCAAACAGATAGAAACCTGGATTTTTCCTATGTCATGGGAGAGGATAGTAGATTTCGTGTGAACTTCTTTTATCAAATGGATGGTCTGAGCGCAGTTTTCCGTATTATTCCGGTGAAGATACTGACACTGGATGAACTGAACCTTCCGCCAGTGATCAAAACATTTGCCCAGATACAAAGAGGTCTTGTACTCGTAACAGGAGTGACAGGTTCTGGTAAGTCAACGACTTTGGCAGCGATCTTGGACAAGATCAACAGAGAATCGAAAAAACATATCATTACGGTTGAAGACCCGATAGAATTCGTACACAAAGACAGAGGCTGCCTGATCAACCAAAGAGGTATAGGTCCGGACGCACACTCTTTTTCTGATGCACTGAGAGCAGCACTCAGGGAAGACCCGGATATCATACTTGTCGGGGAGATGAGGGACTTGGAGACGATCGATATTGCGCTTCATGCAGCCAATACGGGGCACCTTGTTTTTTCAACGCTGCATACACTCGATGCAAAAGAGACGATAGACAGAATTGTCGGTATGTTCGGTAATGAGGAGCAGAACCGTATCCGTATGTCTCTTGCCTCGGTACTGGAAGGGGTTATTTCCCAAAGGCTTATTCCTACAAAACGTGGCGGAAGGGTTGCAGGAATTGAAATCCTTAAAAAAACGGCTAGGATCGAGCAACTTATAGCGGAGAACAGAGATGCAGAGATCCCTGATGCACTTTTTGAAGGAAAGGAGATCTACGGTACTCAGACATTTGACCAGGCACTGTTAGATATTTTCCGCAGAGGTGAGATCACAGAAGAGATCGCACTTGAATATGCAACCAACCCGTCAGATATGAAACTTAAAATGCAGGGTGTCGGAAAAGGTGCGATCGTCGATGAACATGCCCATAAAAAAGAGGTCGATGTCTTTGGGTTTAAAGAGGATGAAGAGAGTTAAGCTGTTGTGAATGACTTCACGACAGTACGGCGGAACCGAGATATAATAACGTAGGCAAGGATAGTTTAATACAAACTGGGTATAATTCGCGTCTATTTTACTCCATGCAGCAATGGATAGGGTAAAAAGATTATACACATGTAACAAAGGACAAATATGTTAGAAGGTATCGTTAGAGAGAGTATCGGTAAGCGCAATGCAAAGCAGCTTAAAAGAGATGGTTATCTAATCGCAAACATTTATGCAAACGGTGTTGAAAATATCAACGCTGCATTTAAGCG
>JBFEWI010000207.1:0-2877 GCA_041546475.1 Sulfurovum sp. | reverse complement strand
GTCTTTCGTATGGCAGCACCGCTGGCAAACCGGTTTGTCCACCTGGAGATGGAAAGTGATGTCAGTGAGTGGCAGAAATGGGCGAAAGATGCAGGTATCGATATCAGTATTATCTCATTTATAGGACATAGACCCGATGCACTTTTTGCATTTAGTACACAAGATGACAGCCGTTCTTTCGCTACACCCAGATCATGGGCGTATGTAAATGAGATACTTGCTTCACAACCGGATGCCGATCTTTTAATGCCACTGGTATCCGGTGCCATAGGTGAAGAGTTGGCAGCATCCTTTTTAGGATTTAGATCCGTTGCGGGAAGTTTACCCGATCTGGACAGTATATTGGAAGGGACCTCTACTGAGGTACCTACAGAAGCTGCCGCACTTCATGTACTGTGTACCGCGCTTTCCATGCGTATTGATGACTATACCAGTTCCAAAAAGCTTAACAACCTCCTCACCTATACCCTGGGGCTTCCAGGAGAGTTTGCGGTGATGATCGTACAAGACCTCAGAGAACGTAATATTGAGCTTGACCATGTTGACAGTTGGACGCTTTGGATGCGTAAATTCAATACCTTATTACACTAATGCGCAGTGAAGATCTTCTTGTAAAAGCCAAAAGCCAGCTTACGCTCAAACATCCCTACTTTGGGATGCTTGCTTCAAGACTCAAACATGAAAGCAGTGACAAGGTCGGTGCCTATGCAAGTAACGGAAAACGGTTTTTATACAATCCGGAATTTATAGCCCGGCGTACGATCGATGAGATGATGTTCATCCTGACCAACTGTGTCATGCACCATGTACTCGCCCATCAGCAGCGTCGACTCAATCGCCGTGGATCTCTCTGGCAGCTTGCAACAGATTATGCCATTAACAATATGCTACATGAGAATGGTCTAGATATACCACAAGGGGCGAATTACAACAGTGAATTTGAAGGCATGTATGCGGAAGAGATCTATGAAGTACTGAAAGAAGAGTATTTTGGCGACATTACTGACGCATATGATAACGAAAATGTCACTCCCAATGACAACCTTGTACCAGACTCATCAGCGAATGATACAGATACGCAAGAGACAGAAGCATTTTCAAATCTCCAGAACATAGATGAAGAACTCGATCCGGAAGATGAATCACAATGGAACTATGCCGAGTCTCTCTCACAGGAGTTGGCACAACGTAAAAGTGCCATGCCTTCAGGACTCAATCGTCTGGCACAAAAGATCAAACTCAATGAGATCGATTGGCGCTTTGAACTGTATAATGCCATCAACCGGCATATGCGTAACAACTATGCCTTTATGCCTCCCAATAAAAAGCATTTACACCGTGGATTTGTCCTCCCCTCGCTCACCAGCGATACTTTGAGTCTGGCTGTGGCGATCGATACTTCAGGCTCCATCAATGATGCACTGCTGGGTGCATTCATGGAAGAGTTCAAGACGATCATGCAAAACTTTCCGGCCGTACAGATAGAACTGATCATTGCGGATGCAAAAGTGCATGCACACTATACATTCCAGGGCGGCGAAAAAATGGATTTTGCACTCAAAGGCGGAGGAGGTACAGACTACAGGCCTGTATTTGAATATATCGATGCCAACTTGCCGATGAATACCATGCTGCTCTATTTTACAGATGGTGACGGATGGTTTCCGAAATTTTCACCCAGCTATGAAGTACTGTGGGCACTGTCACGAAAAGCCAAAGTACCTTTTGGAAGACCACTGATCATTTTTTCATAGACTATGATCAAAAATTGATCACGGTTTTTATTTGATCCATGGGATACTATGATAAACTGAATTATTACACTATTTTTGCATCAGGCTTTTGACACTCTCCTTTTTCATAAATATTAAGAAAAAGGAGAACCATTGCCTCACTACCACCTTGAAGATCTCAACAGAGATGCATATCTCGACTCTATCTCACACGTCAAAGATGACAAAAGTGTCAGGTTCGCTACCTTGGCATTGAACTGGTGGGATCGACACTTCAGCTGGAAAGTACATGGATGTGTCATTCTTGCCAATGATAAACAGGAACACTTGAGTTATATTTTCTACAAAATAGACCGATATGATGAATATATTACGATCCACAACATTTTTACCCCATTGGAATTTAGAAGAAAGGGATATGGGTATAGATTATTGAGATTGGTATTTCAACTGGCAGAAGAGAAAAATGTCAGTCGATTTCGTATCACATGTGTACCACAATCACTTGATTTTTATATGACAATGGGATTTGTCTACTGGGGGATCAATAGCCAGGGAGATTACTATTGTGATCTACCCTTACCAAAAGGGGGAATAGATCAGGTAAGCGAGATGGTTCAAGAGACCACACCGAAAAAATTGGCAGGGAAACATTTAAACACCATTATCTCAAAAGTAAAAGGCAATATTGAAAAACTAGATGATATTCAAACCATGGACCATAAAAAGCATGCACAAAAACTTTCAGATAGCTATCTTTATAAAGAGCTCATGCGATTAGAGAAAAAGACAACTTATGAGTAAGTTAGATAAACTGACAATGTCCTACTAAACCCTTCCGAAAGACCAGTTTCATAAAACTATTGGGTCAAAAATGGGTCTTTTTCTGGTGGTTTTTAAGGTCATTTCATATCGGTTTACTTAGAGAAACTTTTATGAACGATACTTAAAATTATTTCAAAGAGAAAATACACCCTGATCTCATCTTAAAAACCTTATAAAGTTATATATTTTATAAGGTTTTAAAACAAGTCATTTTTGATATACTCTATAATTCTAATAAATGGTAAAGGCATTAAGTGAAACGATTATCTCGCATTCTTTGGAATTTATTGGCTATTATTGGACTTCTGTCTATAGTGGC
>JBFEWI010000219.1:0-2502 GCA_041546475.1 Sulfurovum sp. | reverse complement strand
CTCATAGATGATGAAGTAAGGAAGATCATTACAGAAAAAGAGGAAGAGGTGTTGAAACTTTTTCAAACACACAAGAAAGAGATCTCTGCACTTTCGGATAAACTGGCGGAAAAAGAGTTGTTATATCTTGATGAGATCAAGAGTATCGTAGATATATAGTTACAGAGCAAGAAAGAATTTTCCGCTCTGCAACAAAATATTTAATTAGTTAAACTCAGGTTTCGGCGTAGTAGCTGTACTCTCCGGAAGCTGTGGATAAACGATCTCCGGTTTTTCCCCTTTCAATGCTTTGAGGAATGTTACGATCTTTGCAGCATCTTCATCAGATATATTTTTCCCTAGCTGTGTGCGTCCCATCTCTTGAACCGCTTCAGCAAGGCTCCAGATCTGTCCGTTATGGAAGTATGGTGCTGTCTCAGTCACGTTTCTAAGTGTAGGTACTTTTACCATTCCTTTTTTATCACCTTTGAAGTCACCAACATTCGCAAATTTATATGGCTTGATCATTGGGAATGGCATCATTGTTCCGCCTAGTGCAACACCGCTATGGCATGATGTACATCCTTGATTCATAAATACTTGTAGACCCTCTTTTTGGGCATCGTTCAATGCATCTTCTTTACCGTTAAGGAAATCATCGTATCTTGATGGTGTAACCAGTGTTCTCTCAAAGATACCGATTGTTGATGTGATCGTTGGGAAATCTACTTTTACATCGTCACCGTATGCTTTTTTAAACTCTTCCACATATTCAGGGATAGAGTTGATTCTCTCTACGACCAATGAAGCCGGTGAAGCCATCTCAGGTGCTGCCTGCATAGGTCCTTGTGCCTGATCTTCAAGGTGTGGACTTCTACCATCCCAGAACTGAGATTCATAGAATACAGCATTGTAGACAGTCGGAGAGTTAAGGTGGTGTGGATTTGCAACCCACATGTGACCTATGGCTGCCGGAGCACCGTCCGCTCCACCAAGTCCAAGGTTGTGACAGGTATTACAGGAGATGATACCGCTTTTTGAAAGTCTTGGTTCAAAGTAAAGCTTTTTACCAAGTTCCACTCTCTCAGGTGTAATAGTTCCATTTGGATCCGTAAGTTTAGCAAGTTCATTTTTATCTGTTGGGATCGCTTGAAGTCCCATTGATTTTGCTTTATCAGCCAAAGAACCAGCGAATAATACAGATGATGCTACAATTGAAGCAGCAATGATTTTAGTCATTTTCATTTAGTCTCCTTATCAATTCTATAAGTAATGATACTGCAATAATTCTTACGGATAAATAACAAAAATTATCATTTAATAATCATTTCTCTATTTTTTTATCAATTTTTGAAAGTGATCATACATCTATAATTTACATCTGGATTTGCAACTAGGGAGAAGGAGTAAAAACTGCTATAATAGTCCTAACTTTGTATGCGTAAAGGCTAAGCTATGAAACACTACAGAGGTACCCGAAAAAAACTTACCGCCTATATAGACCGGTTTCTTGAGAAAGGAGAGACCGTGGAAAATATCAGAGATATCTGGTATAAGTTCAAAGGGGATATTGAACATCTCAAAAAAATGCCTGATGACAAGTGGGATATCTATGTGAACCATCTGATAGGAGAGTACCTCTATGAACTTTTTTTGGATGGTGATATAACGATCTACAGCCGACTCAATGTGATCACCAAGGGTCTTGGTAACGATAGCCATACCTACAATACGCCCATCGTACTCTTTACCGAAAAGCCGACGCGTAGTACAGAAGTATTGTCAGATGCTTTACTCTGTGGTGTCTATAACAGTACTGGGCAGATCCCATCCTTCGAATCAGTGAATATTGCCGAATATCTTAACCGTACCGCAAAACATAACAAGGCTTACCTCATAGCCATTACTGACTATGATCCATCTGGTGAGTCCATCTTTCACTCCCTTGCCGTAAAGGTAAAGAATGATCTTGCACTCATCAATCCTGATATCGAGTTCAGTGCCATCCCGGTGCTTTTTGGCAGTGACTATGAAGATATCGTCTCCCATTATCCCACCTATACCCTCAGCACCAATAAACAAAACAAGCTCAACCAGTCCTGGATCGAAAAAGGACAGACCCTGGGTGTAGAGCTCAACGTTGTAGAGAACAAAGCCGAACTCCTCGAATCAGCCATCCTGCAATACGTCGCTCCGGAAGTCGTGGAAACATTAAGCCGACACAGATGGAAAAAGCAAAAAGAAGAAGCGTTATTGGCCAGTGATGAACGCTATAAGCAACTGCATGAGGAGTTAAGAAAGAGGGTAGAGGACATCAGAGATGAAGTCGAGTCTATGGAAACTGTATTTGATGCGAACTGGTCAACACCGATCGATGTTGACGGGGTCAAAGATATGACAAGAGAGAAGTAAAAAGCAAGACAGGATAAGTTGAGTTAGGCACATTGCTTTTTACATTTGCTGTAGTGCCTTGTTAGGTGAATTTCTATGGACTTTCAATTGCATTAGCCAGATCCGGTATGT
>JBFEWI010000167.1:0-3807 GCA_041546475.1 Sulfurovum sp. | reverse complement strand
TCCCCATTTAAACGGAGTAAGCATCTGTGCCAAGGCACCACCTTCTTTGCCAAGGATCACACCAAAACGTAAGATAGCAGTGGGTTTCTCACACAAACGTGCCTCTTCTTCCCACTTATGGGCAAGCTCACCTAAAAAATCGTCTGCTATTTCTGTACAGCTCTCATCACATTTTTGATCATCAGGATAGATACCGATGGCTGAAGTAGAAATAAAATATTTCACATTGCTTTGGTTGATAGCTCTTACGAGACGTTCTGTACTCTCTATACGGCTCTGAAGAAGAATTTTTTTATAAGGATCACTCCAGCGTTTGATAATAGGAGCACCGGCAAGATTGATCACAACCTCAACATCTTCTAATTTTTTCACTATCATAGAGGCATCATCTTTCCTGTCTATGATTACACACTCTTTAAAATGATTCTGTAAAGCTGTCCCAACGAAGCCGCTGGCTCCAGTAAGTGCTATTTTCATCACTTGCCTCCTTTTTATTATTGTAGAGTATCTTTTATGTACTCCGTGTGCAATAATAATAGACAATACAGATGAAGTCTATTTCAATAGTGCTTCTATCTTCTCTTCAAGTTCTTTAGGTTTCGTAGATGAACCAAAACGCTTCACTACCTTTCCCTCTCTATCCAGAAGGAATTTGGTAAAGTTCCATTTGATTGCTTCTGTACCTAAAATACCCGGCTGTTCTGACTTAAGATACCCGTAAAGCGGATGTGTCTCTTCGCCGTTGACATTGATCTTCGAGAACATAGGAAAAGTCACACCAAAGTTCACACGGCAGAAGTTCTGTATCTCTTTTTCTGAACCGGGTTCCTGGGAACCAAACTGGTTACATGGAAATCCCAGTACTACCAAGCCTTGATCCTTATATTTTCGATAAAGCGTTTCAAGCCCCTCATATTGAGGAGTATAGCCGCATTTACTCGCAACATTGACAATGAGCATGACCTTGCCTTTATAGGGTTCCAGTGTTGTCTCCTCACCGTTAATGGTTTTGACTTTAAAATCATAGATCGTTTTCATCTGTACATCCTTTGCTAACGTATTCACACTCAATATAAACAATAAAGATAAGATACTTTTTAACATGCTGTCTCCTTTAATCCATATCATCTGCAGGAAAATCTTTAATGATCGTGATCACCAGTTCACCCACTTCAAAACCGAATTTTTTCATTTTAGAATGATTTAAAATGACTCCATCTTCTTGAAGATGCAGCCAGTCACGTACATTGATATCTATCGTCGACTTATTGTACGGGACACGCATCGTATAGTCTATCATAACTGTATTGCCTTTTGCAATCATCTGTGCTTCACCGACAATGTCTCCGGCAGTACCTGTAAAGGTTTTCTCTCCTGTCGGTTTCAGTGTCCAGACACGTGTCTGTGTTTCTCCGTCATCATAGACAAATTTCTCATCCAGTGTGCCTACACCATTCTTATCCCAGCTTCCTACTAGTTTTCCCTTGAAACGTCTTATGATCTTTCCATCTCTGTCTTTGACCATACCATAAGCTGTCATGGGACCGTTAAAATACTTTTGAGGTATGAACTCAGGCGAAGTGTCTGCAAAATCATCTATATACATACCGCCACATCCGGTTAAAAATCCACACATACCCAGTGTTAAAATTGATTTGAGTTTCATGCTACCAATCCTTTGTTTAAATACATATTTTGATCACGTGTGAATGCAACCTGAACAAGATTGATATTCCGTGTGATAAATGCTGCTTCACAATAACTTAAATACATTCTCCACATACGAATAAAGTATTCATCAAATCCCAATTTTTTTACTTTATCAAGCTTTTCGAGGAAGGTTTTATGCCAAAGTCGCAGTGTTTTGGCATAATCTTCGGTAAACTCTTCCATATGCAAAAGATTCAAACGTGTATGTGTCGTTGTTGTCTCCAGTATCTTTCCCACACTAGGCAAATGACCACCAGGAAAAATGTACTTCTGAATAAAGTCAGTGCCTTTACTGTATGCATCATAGCGTTGGTCCGGCATAGTAATGATCTGCATCACCATGACACCTGAAGGCTTAAGGAGCGATTCACATTTTTTAAAGAAAATGTCAAAATACTCTTTCCCTACAGCTTCGAACATTTCTACTGCGATAATGGCATCAAAAGTACCCTCAAGATCTCTATAATCCTTGAGGAGTATATTTATCTGCTTCTCTACCTCTTCTTCTTGAAAACGTTTCTCACAGAGTGCTTTTTGTTCTTTACTGAGTGTCACCGTGGTCACGTCACACTGTTTCTCTTTGGCAAGATGTATTGCCATAGCACCCCAACCTGAACCGATCTCAAGCACTCTGGCTCCTGGTTTGAGACGTAGCTTGTCAGCAAGTAGCTTGATCTTTCGCTTTTGCGCTGTATAGAGTGATTCTTCAGGATCTGCAAATACTGCACTCGAATACATCATCGTGTCATCAAGCATCAGTTCGAAAAAATCATTGGAAAGGTCATAATGTTCTGAAATATTCTTCTGTGACTGTGTTTTGGAGTTTTTACGCATCCAGTGTTTTATTTTATTGAATTGAGGTAGTAGATTGACAAAACGGTTATGGTTCTTGTCCTCACTTTTGGTTGCAAGCGTTTTTGAATTGATCAGTGCAAGCGTGATCAACGCTGTAAGGTCCGATGTTTCAAAATCCCCATCCATATAGCTCTCTGCAAATCCTATATCACCATAGAGTGCCAAACGTTTGAAAAACCGGCTTTTATATATGTTAAGATCTGCTATGGGATCCTGTCCGTTACCATAGGTTTTTTTATTACCGTTACTGAAGGTCACATGCAGCGTGCCCTGTTCAATACCGCTTAAGTATTTGTCTCCGAGTTTATGCCAGAATGCTTTCATTTCAATACCTCCTAATTTGATCTTTTGGCGCAGGTGAATACCAAGTCAACCCTTTTCGCCAGAGCTTTAATGTTTGCCATAACGTTCTTGTCACAACCCAAAATGTTAAAAAAGAGTGACGTGCAAACAGAGTTGCCACGGTCATACTTTTAAAAGGTTTAGCTACACCGCTAAAAGCCGCTGTCAGTTTTTTTGCTCCCTCTTGATAGAGATCTACTTTTAATGACATTTTTTCTTCTTCATACCGAAAGAAAAAACGGTACTCACCTTTTGTTTCTAAAAAAGGTGAAACATACATATCCTTTATCACTTCCCCTTCATATAGCGTCTCATTTTTTGTCTCTAGTTTGACAGGATAGACCACTCTTCCACCATTATAGTTGTGTACTTCAGCAAAAAGGTGTGTCGGTACGTTCTTCTCGAAACGTATCAATATACTGATAGGGTTGAAAACAAAGTTTGCCACTCTAGGAAGGGTGATGAAATGCATATTATCACTGGAAGTCAGTCCAAACCCTTGAAGCAGCGTTTCTACATTTTGCATAAAATCTTCACTTTGACCAAAATGATCTTTGCTTCTGAAAGAAAAAAGGTTCAACCCTTCCAATGCAAAGAGTCTGTTTTTAAGTCTATCTAGAAGTGACAGGTCTATATCTAACAAGTAAAATGGATAGGTAAACTCATGTACCTTTGGTGTATACCGTTTATGATAGACCGTTCCTTCAAAAAAACTGTGGCTCATAATGCACATCCAAAGCTTTGTGCTATCGTGTTGGCACTCCAGAGACCGTCTTCATGAAAACCGTAACGCCAGTAGGCACCTGCAAAGTAAGTATGATGCTTACCGTTGATCTCCTCGCGTCTAGTCTGCATCATGATTGCTCTGCTGTCAAACTGAGGATGTTCATAAGAGATCTC
>JBFEWI010000303.1:0-1383 GCA_041546475.1 Sulfurovum sp. | reverse complement strand
GACAGGGCATGCTGAGTAACATGAGTCACAGAGTATGCAGTCTGTCTGTGTTTCAGAGAGTCTTTCATCACTCGGTGTGAGTGAAGCCTCTTGTGTATTATGCAGCCATGCAGTACTTGTTAAGAGTGTCTCTTTGGCTTTGTGTTTATCTACTTTAAGATCACGCAGTACAGGGTGATACTGAAGTGGCTCTATGATATCCCCGGATTTTACTTTATAGGCACAGGCAAGCTCTTCTCTTCCATTTACACGTACTGCGCACGTACCGCAAACCGAAGCACGACAGCCAGCTGAAAAGGTAAGTGTGGCATCTTGCGTCTCTTTAATGTAGCTCAAGGCATTCAAAAGAGGAATCTCTCCCGCAGGTAGAGTATAGAGTTGATGGGTATTGGTTTCAGAGCGAAGAATTTTTATTTGCATGTCTCTTCCTTTTTCCACTGGAGTACCCTATGTTTTTTCAGTGCTTCATCTTCATGTTCAAACCCCACTTTGTAGTGCGCTCCACGGCTTTCGTCTCTGGCAATGGCTGCAGAGATGATGGTGGGTGCCAGAAGCAGGGCATTTTGAAACTCTAAAAAGTCAATGAGGTTCTGGTTATTAGTTGGGCTTTTGTCTGAAATACCCATCTCTTTTTTTGTCTCTTGCATCATAGTTATTTCATTTAGTGCTTCATTGAGCTGGTCATTTTCTCTGACGATACCGACTTTATCATAAAAAAGATTCCCCAGCTTCTCTCTGTAGGGATAAAAATTAGCAGTCTCTTTTTGTGATAAAAGTGCTTCTATCTCTCCAGCATCTTTTTGCTGTTGTGTATCATCTGCAGCTTTGCTACTTACAGAAACAGCATATTTATAGGCATTTTCTCCTGCAACTTTTCCAAAAGTGGTAATTTCAAGCAGGGAATTTCCTCCAAGACGGTTGGCACCATGGACTTTGGCATTGGAACATTCACCCACGGCAAAGCAGCCTTTGATCCCATTGACTTCCAGGGCGGTATCTACGTCTATTCCTCCCATGGAATAGTGAGCGACAGGTTTGATCGGGATAAGCTCTGTTGCAGGGTCAACATGTTCATGCAATTTGCAGAGTTCCACCTCTTGCGGGAGAAGTTCCATGAGTTTTGCTTCTCCTAAATGACGTACATCCAAAAAGACACGCTGTCCCTCTCTGATCTGGCTAAAGATAGCACGGGCGACTTCATCACGCGGTTTGAGCTCATCGACAAAACGCTCTCCCTTTTCATTGACCAAATACCCGCCTTCCCCTCTGGCAGATTCAGAGACGAGAATACAAGAGTGTTTAAGTGCCGTGGGATGGAACTGGATGAACTCCATATCAGAGACTGCTCCACCTGCACGCAGTACTGCCGCTATACCATCACCG
>JBFEWI010000292.1:0-1437 GCA_041546475.1 Sulfurovum sp. | reverse complement strand
AGCCAACACTCTTTCAGCTGCTGCTATTTCCTTAGCATTTGAGCCGCTTTTGCCATAGTTTAAGGTAAAGGCATAGGCTTCATCATAATCATCGAAATATGCCCCGTTTCCTGCTTTCTGTGAGCCTTTAGGATCATATACGAAAAATACATTATCAGGTCTGCCCTGAAGCTCTTTGTTTTTCTCCCAACCTGCAGGTGCATATTCAGGGTTGAATTTCATACGTGCTACAGGCTTCCAACCGTTACGGATATACAGTTCTTCATTGTTCGCGAATGAATCGAAAAGTTTACCGCCGTGTTTGATCCTTGCTTCCTGAAGAATCTTAGCTGCAGCCTTACCATCTGAAGTAGGGTTTCTGAATAGACCGCCCATATACCCATCACCTGTAACGTAAGCCCCTGCTTTGCCGTCTTTGGTTGTAAATAGCGTTCCGCCCTCATCGATGATCTTTTGTGCTTCAGCTTCAGATACAGGTGTTACAAGATCAGCTTTATCGCGTAGCTCTATACGTGCCTTTCTCATAGCCGCCGCATAGTCTGCTGCACTTGCACCCTCTACAATATCATCAGCCATATACTCTTTTTTATATGTGTACTGTTTAGCTGCTGCAGGTGCTTCAAAATTGCTCATAAATTTATTGAACTTCTCTTGACTGTTTGAAGCTACGATCCCTCTGAAGTTTCCTGAAGTCCAATAAGTACCTACATAGTCAAAGCGTTTATGAAGATCGTCAAGGTATTGATCATAGTTTGCCTGATGTTCAGACATACCGATCAACACTTCTTCAGTCTTAGCATTTTGCTGCTCTTTGGTGTAGTATTTGTTCTTATGGTTCTCTTTCAGCTTTTCGTTTTGCTTGTACACAGCATCATCATTCAGCTTGAATTTTTCCTCTGTGATGAAAAGACCATCTTCTTTCAGGTATTTGTCTGCAACCTCATCGATCTTAGAAGCTCTTTCACCGCCGTCCTCTATGAATTGGAACATCATTGATTCGTGAACTACATCATACTTCTCTTTCGGTGTGAAAGTTGGTACAGCTTCCCACGTATCACCCGCTTCCCAACCCTGTTTGAATGCACCGTGTTCAAAGGCTGATCCGTCTACACCTGAAGCCATATGTTTATTCATCATAACGCTTGAAGCATCAAGGTTCGTAGTTCTAATCTTTCCGCCTGATTCTTTAGTAATAGCCTTTACGAATCCGCCCTCTGATCCACCTAAGTCGATCATACTTGCACCATCAGGATAAGTCTTGACGATTGCCGATCCTTTTTCTACCTGTGTATCTCTGAACGTTGGAATGCTTGTAGCAATGTGTTCATCGAATTGACCTTTCATTGAATCCATAGATTCTTTCACACGTGCAGTCGTTGGATCGGTGAACTGTGTATCATAGTCAAAAGGTTTTGCAGGTTTGAATACTTCATTGTT
>JBFEWI010000046.1:0-9904 GCA_041546475.1 Sulfurovum sp. | reverse complement strand
CCAGTTATCAGTCTTTTCATTGTGCTATTTATCTTGATTGGAACATGGAGTTTACTTAGAGATTCCATAGATCTCTCCATCGATGCAGTACCACAGGGGATAGACGTTCATCATATCAAAGAGTATCTCACTGGTCTAAACCATGTGACAGAGATACATGACCTGCATATTTGGGCTATAAGTACC
Source organism: Sulfurovum sp. (assembly GCA_041546475.1). Classification (GTDB taxonomy): domain Bacteria; phylum Campylobacterota; class Campylobacteria; order Campylobacterales; family Sulfurovaceae; genus Sulfurovum. The sequence continues at coordinate 9,718 of JBFEWI010000046.1, read as the reverse complement.
ACGGAGATAGCCTTGACCGTACATCTTGTAACGACCCATGAGCTGGTTGACAATTGTTTCCTGGCAAAGATACAAGAACATCTTCATCATCACTGTGGCATCAGCCATGCTACCATACAGATCGAAAATGAAGCGGACGACTACACCTGTGCGTTAAATCGTGATGAGTGCAAATTTTAAACCTTCACACACCAGGCAAAGCAGGAGATCAGCATTTTTATGCAGCTCTGTAAATGACCGGAGCAATGGTGTCTAAATGGATCAGAGTACCTTTCTTGAGTTTTTCATAGACAGATACCACATCACTCGGCATACCTATTGAGGCATGTTCAATCATATCAAGATCCGATGCTCCGATAAATTCAGCCATCTCCAACGCATCACGAAGAGAACTTCTTCCTTTTTCTACATATGTATCATAAAGCATTTTTAAGAGAGGGGATTCAAATGCACCGACAACACTCTCATCTACTGATGAAGTATCAACACCATAGATATCACAAACTCTTCTTGCACAATCAAGATGACTCTGTTCTGTAATTTGCATCGATCCAAAAGTAGGTTCATTTGTATACATCTGCCCCAATCTCACATAGACATCTCTAGCCATCTTTTCTTCTTGATAGATGAAAAAAAGCATATCTTTTTGTTCTTCAGTAAGTACTGAAGTTCTATCTGTCTTACTACACATGATAAGATCCTTTTTATCTATTTCATTGCGTTTTATGGTTTTATTATAAAAAAGAAGTATGAAGTATATATGAAGATGTTATATGAGCTTTTATCATGACTTTATGCAAAAAATATGACAATATGACATATTTTTAGCGACTTTTTATATAATGGACTATGATTAACCTACATAAAGAAGGAGTCAATGGTGGAAGGTATGATAAAAGTAATGTATACGGTCATGTGTCAAAATGATGTCAATGAAACAGTGAGTCTGTCTGATATACTGGCGAATGAAAAAGTGCAAAAGGCCATTAAGGGTGAGTTTGCAAAAGGGCTGAGAAACCTTGCACTCTCTTGCAAAGAGGATACAGAGGTTTATCTGAAAACAAACAAAGTGGTTTATGAAATGACCGTAAATAAAAATGATTTTGCAGACTTGGTGGTGCTTGCTGAAGAGGATGCGAGAAAACACAAACGTATCAAAAAAGAGTGTGATGGAGTGGAATTGGTTGATATTTTAACCATCGACTAGACCCAAGGGTTACTTTTTCATGTTATACTTAGTCAAAATAAAGAGTGATAGAAGACTATGGCAAAGAAAAAGAAAAAATACTTTATAAAACTAAATAACAAGATACGAAACTATTTTAATGGCCTTCCTTTTGAGGAAGGAGTCGCTACGCTGGATGAAGACAAGCTCATAGAGCTTGTTATGCTGCTTGAGATCACCCTTCCCTCACATACCAAAGAAGATATGGTACGTGCGCTAAGACGTATATGGAGTGAAGGTGAAGCAAAATCAAGGGAAATGATAGTCTCTTACCTCACACAAAGCTATAAAGCCATTCCTTACAGCGGAAATATCGACAGACGTCCTATGGACAAAGTAGAAAAGATCCTTCAACTCTTAGGTGATGTCCCCTATAGCAAACATGAAGAGAATCTTCTGCTTGAAGCTTTTATAGACGTTAAAGATACAAAGATCACTGCAGAGAAGATTCATAACAAGCTTGCCTACATACGGATGAAAGAGAAGCTTCATAGCCTGGAAAAATCTTTGGAAGTAGAGTTTAACTCTCTGAATGAAATGGAGTTCTACCACAGCTTCACGTTTACGCTCAATAGCTTCGATTTCAATAAACTGCTTCTATGTACAACAAGTACTCTACCGATGGATGAACTCTGGAATTTGAATGAAGATGAGATCATCACAAGACTTCAAGAGATCAAAGAGAAAACCATAGAAAAAAAGGAGGCTGAGGTTGAACATTTTCTTAGCCATATCAAAGAGACCAAACACCCCTATCTTAGTGAGCAGGACGTAAATGCCGCTCTTCGAAGCATGCCTCCTGAATCACAGCTCTTTCATGCGCCCATTCCTTTCAATACCGTTGAAAAAATATTAACTAATATTAGCGACAAGTATGATGTCTTTGAAAGCACGGACCACATCATGATAGAGAAAGAGAAAAACCATGAGCTTTTTGGTACGACACTCTATTATTTCACTTCTGTTTCGTATGAAAAGCCTTTCATTTACAACCTCATATGGAGAGGGGAAGAACCTCCCGTAAAAGAAGATATCAACAGGGTCAATGATGACTTGCTTGAACACTTCAAGATTGCCATAGAGGATGTACTGTATGAGATGCGTGAAGAGAGTGCCAAACTGGATATAGAAGAAGAAACACTCTATGAATTCATCGTCCGTTTTGTAGAGCCGCAGATACGCTCTTCGAGTGTACTAAAATTTAAAGAAAAAAGTAAACGGCGTATACTCTTTCATTTTGGGGAATACATCAAACCCCTGCTTGAGAAACAGAAACGTGAAGAGTTGCTTGCCAAGACCATCCGTGACTTTAAAAACCTTTTTCCTCTTGCACGTGAACTCAAACGGAAGATCATCTTTCATGTGGGACCGACAAACTCAGGAAAAACCTATGCTGCCCTTAAAACACTCGAAGCTGCGGAAACAGGCTACTATCTTGCACCGCTGAGGCTTCTTGCACTTGAGGGGTATGAAAACCTTAAGAATACTGGCGTGCGCGTCTCTCTCATCACGGGTGAAGAAGAGATCATAGACGAAGAATCCACCCATATCTCTTCAACGATTGAGATGATGAATGCTTCAGTGGATGTGGATGTCTGTGTCATAGATGAGATCCAAATGATCAGCGACAGAGACAGAGGCTGGGCATGGGCAAATGCACTCATAGGTGTACCGGCAAAAAAAGTAATACTTACAGGATCGAGCGATGCCCTTAGTGCAGTAGAAGAGCTTTGTGAATACTTGGAAGAAGAGCTTGAGGTCATTCACTTTGAACGTAAGAACGAATTGGCCATGCTCAACAAACCAACGTCACTCAAGCAGATCGAACCTCAAACAGCTGTTGTGGCTTTTTCCAGACGTGACGTACTCTCGCTCAAACAGCAACTCAGTGAGAAATACTCTGTTTCAGTGGTCTATGGAAATCTCTCTCCTGAAGTGAGACGTGAAGAGGCAAGACGTTTTAGAGAGGGTGAAAGCCAGGTTCTCGTTGCTACAGATGCCATAGCCATGGGACTTAACCTTCCTATCAAGACCCTGCTCTTCTCTAAAGACAACAAGTTTGACGGCTTGCGAAGACGTGAACTATTGCCTACGGAGGTACTGCAGATCTCCGGACGGGCAGGACGTTACGGGTTTGAAGAGAAAGGCTATGTAGGCGCTTTGGATGAAAATGCGCTTACTACCATCACCTCTGCCTTTTACTCCCCCCTCCCTGACATCAAGCTGCCTGTCTCTGTCATGGCAAGTTTGGAACATGTGATGCTCATAGGAGAGATACTGGAAACCGATAATATCATGGATATCCTGGCCTTTTTTGCCGACAACATGGAGTTTGAAGGTCCTTTTATCGCAGCGAACATTGACTCTATGCTTGAGATAGCCGCTATCGTAAGCGAATATGAGCTAGACCTGAAAACACGTTTTTATCTCTCCTGTGCACCTGCAAGTATCTCATCACCATACATTGAATCGGTCTTCCACCGTTATATCCGTCAGATCGAAGCAGGAGGAAAAGTACTCTATATCCCGCCGCGTGACCTCCCCGCTTTTGCACAGACCAATGACATGCTGCTCAATGCAGAAGACAGGGTAAGAGAGATCTCACTCTATCTATGGCTCTCCTTCAAGTTCCCGGATATTTTTCAAGACACCGACAAAGCCGTTGCAGCCAGAGTAAGACTGAACAACTTCATTGAAAACTCTCTTAGACAGGGACACTTCACCAAACAGTGTCGCAGATGTGGAAAGGTACTTGATTTTTCTTACAGGTTTTCTATTTGTGACCAGTGTCACAGTCAAAATAAAAGAGGATCAGGATCTTCAAGCTATGGCGGCTATCGTGGTCGCAGAAGGAGATAAGTGTATAATATCAGTCAACGTATAAAAGAATAAAATTGCGAAAATTAAGAAAAAGCATTTAACAGTGCCCTACCGAAAACGATATTAAAACAATAAAAAGGCACTCACGCATGGCAGAAAAGTTCATAGTAAAAGAAAGGTCGAAACTCTTAGAGTTTCTTTTTAACCATCTTACAGGCTGGTCAAAAAAGACTATAAAACAGCGCTTACAAGGTTCAAGTGTTGCTGTGAATGGTGAAATCAATACCAAACATGATTTTCCATTAAAGGTCAATGATGTGGTAGAAGTGGGTGTGGTTAAAAAAGCTTCGACACAGTCACAGACACTACAGAGACTAGAGATCATCTATCAAGATAAAGAGATCATCGCCATCAATAAACCTGCCGGGCTTTTGTCTGTCGGGAACACAACAGAGAGCAAGCACCATGCCCTTGCCATACTGAGAAACCAACTTTCCCGTGGGAAAAAACAGGTAAAGCTCTGGCCTGTACATCGATTGGATCGGGATACCTCGGGTATACTGCTCTTTGCAACATCCAAAGAGATGAGAGAGATGGTGATGGACAAATGGGGTGTATCTGAAAAGCTCTATTTAGCCATAGTTGAAGGTTGCCCGAAAGATAAAAAAGGGACCATAGACCAGCCCTTGAGAGCGGATGAAAGAGAGTACCGTATGCATGTAGGCCAGCATCGCGATGCCAAACCTGCCATTACACACTATGAAGTGAAACAAACCACCTCTGATCGCTCTTTACTGGAAGTCAGGATAGAGACAGGAAGACAGCACCAGATACGAGCACATCTGGCTTGGTTGGGGAACAGTATCATCGGTGATGAACGTTATGGATCCAAAGGTGAGAGAATGGGACTCCATGCAAAAAAACTGACGATTATCCATCCCGTAAAGAAACAACCCCTATCCTTTGAAGTCGACGCTCCTAAAGATTTTTATGCACTTTTACGTTAAAGGAACTTCCAGTTTTTTACCCTCCTCTTTAAATTGTGTTATACTATAAATATTTTGAGTTTCAAAAAAACGTATAGGCAGTCTTGATATGAGATATGCATACTAAACCCTTCCATCAGCTAAAGAGGAGCTTTCATGAATAAGAAGATTATTTCTATCCTTGTGCTTATTGTTCTTGTTGTTTTGTTTATCGTCCAAAATATCTCTGTAGTAAAAATTACATTTTTATTTTGGTCTATTCAAATGTCCCGTGCGTTACTTGTTTTTTTCCTGCTTGCGATCGGTATCGCTATAGGCTGGCTTTTGCATGCTCATTTCAAAGGTGAGTGATATCTGATATAAAGAACGCATATAGTTATGATGTATATCCCGTTTTTGCTATAATGCCAACACATTTATGTAATTTTTATATCACCACTCTATAGATTTGAAAGGATATATCATCAAATCATTTGAAAAACTCAATTTACATCCCGATATTCTAAAGGCCATAGCATCTGTCAAATATGAACAGACTACAGCCATACAGAACAAGGTCATACCTCCAGCACTCAAAGGTGCCGATATCCTGGGTGCATCAAAGTCCGGTACAGGAAAAACCGCTGCCTATGTGCTTCCCCTGCTCAATAAACTGCAGAAAATCGTAAAACATGACCAGAAAGTAGTAAGAGCGCTGATTATCGTGCCTACGATAGAGCTTGTAGACCAGGTTTCGCGTACGATCAATGACTTTAGCAAATATCTTGATATCAAGAATGTAAAGATCCAAGGGGGCGTGCATAAAAGTGCACAACTTGAAAGACTCTCTCAGGGTGCCGATATTATTGTCGCTACACCAGGAAGATTACAAAGCTTCATAGAAGATAAAAAGATCAACCTTGAGTACATCAATACTGTGATCCTGGATGAAGCAGATACCATGCTGGAGCTTGGATTCCTTGGCGAAATACAAGGCATACTCAAACATTGTGCACAACCAAGACAGACCATGATGTTTTCTGCAACCATTTCACAGAATATCAAAAAACTTGCAAAAGAGTTTTTACGTGACCCTGCCGTAGTGGAAGTAAGCCAGCGAAGGGATGTTGTCGATTTCATTGCTCACAGAGCGTATAAAGTGGACAAAGCCAGAAAAGCGGAACTGACTGCCAGGCTCATACAGGATATGCACTTGGAACAAGTCCTCTTATTTGCCAGTACCAAAGAGTCTGCCAACAAGATCTATGAATACCTGAGAAGCCAAAATATACGTACCTCCATCATACACGGAGATCTTACAAGAGGTGCCAGAGCAAAATCACTGGCCCTTTTGAAAAGCGGGAAAACACAGGTTTTGGTAGCCACGGATATTGCGGCAAGGGGTATAGACATCAAAGAGCTCTCTATGGTGATCAACTATGACATGCCTGAGGGGACGGATGACTTTACACACCGTGTAGGAAGAACCGGTAGAGCAAACCATAAAGGATCGGTCATCTCTATTTTAACGACAAGAGATTATGATACCTTCTCCAAAATGGAGAGGAACTTACGCCTCAATATCAAAAGAGAGATCTATCCTGGTTTTGAACTGACGGACAAACAGCCAAGACAAAAACAACCTAAGAAAAAAACACTGGTCGAGAGAAAAGGGAAATTTGACTTTCATAAACAAAAAATGCAAAAGAAGAATGCTCAAACAAAGAAGAAGCAAACAGGACGAAAAAAATAAAAATATTACAGTAGTGGCGCAAACACTTTCATAACGTTTTCAAAGGCTTCACGCAGTTTGGACGGCTTTTCCATCCCTCTGCTTGAGTGCTCTATCAATCTCTTCATCCAACTTTCTATACTCTCGATAAATTCCGGAGAGTAGACAAACGTGACCACTTCATAATTGAGAAAAAGACTGCGGTTGTCGAAATTGACCGATCCTACCATACCACCGACATTATCAAACAATATCGCTTTTGCATGCAGCATTTCACCTTCATACAAGACCACGTCCGCACCTATCTCATCGAGTTCACGCATATAAGCGCTTCTCCCCATATCGGCCAGGAGGTGATCAGAATTCTTAGGTGTGATCAACTTGATATCAACCCCTTTGTGATGTGCTATGACCAATGCCTGTATCATGTTTTCATCCGGTACAAAGTAAGGTGTGACGATCCAGATACGTTCTTTCGCATTATAAATAGCATTCAAAAGTGCCTCATATAGTGCATCAGTCGGGATATCCGGACCGGAAGGAACCACCTGCACCCTGCTCTCTCCCTCGCATGACTCTTCTACCTTCAGCGCTAGATTTTTCTCTTCTTTTGTCGCATAGATCCAGTCATTCTCAAAAATATGATAAAAATAGTAAACAGAAGGTCCATTCAAACAGTATAGAAGATCTTCCCATCGTTTGGTCCCATCTGCTTTCCCCATATATTCATTACTGAGGTTCATACCACCGCTGAGCAGTGTGGATTGATCAAAAAGGTAGATTTTACGATGGTTGCGAAGATTGATATAGTTTTGGAACGGTCTTTTCAGGATAGGGGTAAAAAATGCCACCTCTCCACCTGCTTCTTTTAGTGCTTTAAACCCTTTTTGATTGAAACTTGCCCCCAAAGAGCCCACCAGATCCATAAGCAGTCGTACTTTCACTCCCTCTTTGGCCTTTTGGGTCAATGCATCCAACACTGTGCGTGTCATCGTATCAAACTGAAAGATATAGGTACAGATATAGATACTCTGTTGTGCCTGATGGATCTCTTTGAGCAGTCGATCATACGCTTCTGTATTGTTGGTGATAAGTTCAAAGGTATTGCCTCTTGTTGCAGGAGGCATACCGTTGTTCTGCAAAAGATTCTGAAACGCATGATGTGCATCATCTGATTCATAAGGGGGATGCTCACATGCATGATCAAACTTCACATACTCTTTTTTATTTTTTCCCTCGCGCTTCCGTATGCCAATAAGAAAATAGAGCGGTACAACGATATAGGGTAAAAAGAAGATAGACAGCATCCATGAGATCATACTGGTGGGAGAACGTTTCTGATAAAGAATATGACTGAGTGCAGAGAACACAAAAATACTAGCAACTATGACTAGAAAATACGTACTGATAAACTGTAAAGGTGTAACGTCGATGGGAAACTCCTCTATTGATGACATCTCTAAAAGCCTAGGTACTTTTATAGATTGATTATAACATAAAGGGAAGTCTTGGAAGCAAAGTTATATAAAGTATAAAAACAGATAGATCATACGAATCACAAAGAATGACTTACGCTATAATATCTTCATGATAAAAAACTTACAAAACAATCACTTCACTCTGGTACTTTCTGGTGGCGGGGCTTTGGGCATCGCACATCTAGGTATCTTGCACGATATGGAAAAATACCACCTTGTACCAAACGAAATAGTCGGTACCAGCATGGGAGGTATTGTAGGTGCCTGCTTGGCTATAGGCATGAAAGAAGAAGATATTTATACACACATTAAAAGTTTTTCCGGTATTTTTAACTGGGTCAAGTTCTCTTTTTCGGGTAATGCCATTGTACATAATGACAAACTGGCTAAGATCTTTGAAGATATCTTCAAAGACAAGAAGATGAAAGACACATCTATACCTCTCAAACTCATTGCAACAGATCTGCTTAAGGGTGATAAAAAAGTATTTGATGCTTCCGATGATGTCTATATTAAAGATGCTGTATTGTGCACTATGGCTATACCCGGTATATTTGAAGAGCATATCGTAGAAGGTAAGATATATGGTGACGGTTTTCTCTCTGAAAACCTGGGAATCAGCGAAGCTTCTTTTGATACTGTACTTGCAGTAGATGTGCTCGGAAGTAATGCTTTTGGGGAGACTATGCCTGATAATTTTTTCAAAACGGCTAATGTCTTAGAAATGTTTGAAAGGTCGATCCGACTTCTTATCTACAACCAAAGCAAAACACTCTTAGATCATTCAGATAAAGAAGTCTACCTTATAGAACCCAACACACAAGGGTACAAAACATATCAATTCCACAAACATCAAGCGATCAGACTCTTAGGCTTGGACCTTTTAGACCTGTGAACTTGTATGCGGTACTTTGATCTTTGTCCCATTGTTTTCACTTTTCTCTTTTCGATCTTCTTTTTTTGATTTCTCTTGCGTCTTTTTCTCATCTTTGGTCTCGTCACCTGCAGGCTGTGTGAGAGGCTGCTTTTTCTGAAGTGTTAAAACAAGCAAACCATTTTGATATTCGCTCTTTAAACTTCTGGGATCAGCATCTGTGGGCAGTGTTTCACTGCGTTGTATCATACTCACGTAATGCTGTTGCATTTTCATATTCGGTTCGTTACTCTTCTTTACGGTATCTACCGTCGCTTTTAAATGCAAAACACCGTCATTGATAGAAATATCTATCTGATTGTTTTGATTTTCAGGGATTTGCGTATGGTACTCATAATGGGTACCCTTGTCTTCCAGTAAACTTGCTGTTCTGATACGATTGCCCGGTATGAATGTCTGCTTCATAGGGTAATTCCATAATTTTGTACGTTGATTCATACGCTCATGCATACGTTCAAAGACCTTATCCATCTCTTTTTGCATCTGATACATCTCTTTAAAGATATCATCTCCGAATGGATCAGAAAGAACAGGATCATTCGCCTGTAGTGAGACCAAAGTCAT
>JBFEWI010000333.1:0-1123 GCA_041546475.1 Sulfurovum sp. | reverse complement strand
CCAGAAAAGACTTTGAGAGCAAAGAGGGATTGGCCACATTGGTACATGCCATTGCACATATAGAGTATTCTGCTATTGACCTGGCACTTGATGCCGTATATCGTTACCCACAGATGCCCAATGCCTATAAAGTAGATTGGCTTGAAGTGGCCAGTGACGAGATACGTCACTTTAAAATGCTGCAGAGCATACTGGCAGAACTTGGATATGCCTATGGGGATTTTCCTGTACATTGTGGTCTTTTTGATGCGGCTGAGCATAGTGCAGGGAATATTCTTGACCGTATGGCGATCATCCCGCGTTACTATGAAGCATCAGGTCTTGATGTCAGTCCCCAGATCATTAAAAAATTGGACAACAAACGTAAAAATCCCCAGGTGAAAAAACTAATAGATGCACTGCATATCATTTATGATGAAGAGATCGACCATGTCTACAAGGGTGATAAATGGTTTAAATATCTTTGTAGAGAAGAGGGTGTAGAAGAGGGTAGAGAAGAAGAGGTCTATTTTGAGATACTCGAACGTTATAAGTTACTCTCAAAACACCGTCCCTATGTCAATGTGGAAGCAAGAAAAGAAGCGGGGTTCTCCTGTTCCGAGATCAAAAAACTGGGTGCGAAGGAGTGTTCATGAGAGCATTTTTTGAAGAGATGTTTTTTGCACCAAGGTGGTATCATTACCCCCTGATCTTGCTTCTGCTTCCTCTCTCTATCATTTATGCGGTCATCATGTCTGTACGGAGAATAGTCATTTCCCCTAAAGACTTCGGCATCCCCATCATCTCTGTGGGAAATCTTATCGTTGGGGGAAGTGGAAAAACACCTTTTGTCATAGCACTTGCTTCAAGGCTTGATGGTGTAGTGATCATCTCTCGAGGGTATGGTCGTAAAAGCAAAGGGCTGGTCGAGGTCAGCTCTGATGGTAAAATACTTGTAGATGTGACACAAAGTGGAGATGAACCTATGCTGATGGCACAGTCACTCCCTCATGCAAGTGTGATCGTCAGTGAAGATAGGGCGTTGGCCATCACATTGGCCAAAGAGAAAGGTGCAAAGTATATCATTTTGGATGATGGATTTAACCGTGTTGAGATAGAAAAATTTGAAATCGTGCTTGAACCT
>JBFEWI010000234.1:0-2303 GCA_041546475.1 Sulfurovum sp. | reverse complement strand
TCTGAACAAAAGTGTAAAAGGCGGCATAGCTCCTCTAGAGGGAACCTCTTACACGATCACGATTCCTATAGAAAAGGTGTATGCCTTTTACTTGCGTTATCCGTTACAGGATAGAAAGAAGGTATTCAAGTCACATATGGTCTCTCACACGGTTGCACTAGGGGAAACCGTAGAGAGTATTGCCAAATTATATGATGTGGATCCAGAGGAGATCCTCACTGCCAATCACTTAAAAAACGACTTTCTTGTCTTGGATAGTTTGCTGGTGATTCCTGTAAACAAGAAAACATTTGATAAGATATTAAAATAAGAATTTATTATATTTTTTCATATATAAAAGGGAAGAAGATGTTGAAAAAAAATCTGTTCGCTATATCTGTCCGTACTGCCCCACTTGTTTTTTTGTTGATACTTAGCAGTTATTGGGGGTATAGGGAATGGCAAAGGATGGACCCTTCCGATACAGGGCTTTTTGTCTCTATATTGCTCATCGCAGTATTGAGTCTCTTCTCCCTGCTGTATGTCTGGTTTGACCAGCGTAAAGAACAAAGAGAGAACAGAGCACTGCGCTCTGTCTTGGACAGCGTCGATCACTTAGCAGATATCAAAATAGGGATCATGACTCAACAAAAAGAAGAAATATATAAGTATATTACACACCTTTTTTCCCTTTTAGAGGAGAAAGGAAAAGAGATCAAAGAGGAGGCAGAGGCCAAAAGTCAATTTTTATCTACCATGTCTCACGAAATCCGTACACCGCTCAACGGTATTTTAGGTTTTACCAAACTCCTAAAAGAGATGGAAACGACAGAAGACCAGAAGGAGTACCTCTCTTTGATCGAAAATTCATCAAACAATCTTATCACTATCGTAAATGATGTGTTGGACCTCTCTAAAATGAATGCAGAAAAAATGGAGATCGAATCTATCCCTTTTCATTTATTTGAGACCATCGATCTGACCGTCGCATCTTTTGCACAAATGGCAGATCAAAAAGATATTGAGTTTGGGGTACTGGTAGATCCGACTCTCTCGCCTTATGTGATCGGTGATCCAACAAAACTCTCTCAAATATTGACAAATCTTATAGGGAATGCCATTAAATTCACAGATACCTACGGCAAGATCAACCTTTTTGTAGAAGGGGTAAGCAGTGACAAAGATCATACGGCGTTGAAGTTCTCTGTGAGTGACAGCGGTATCGGACTGAGTGAGGCACAACAAAAGACCATCTTTGAAGCCTATGGACAGGCGACAGCAGCTACAAGCCGAAAATATGGCGGTACGGGACTCGGACTGACTATCTCACGTAAGATGGTTCAGCTTATGGGTGGAGAACTTGAAGTGCAAAGTAAAGAGAATGAAGGAACGACCTTCTTTTTTACCCTGTCATTAGAGAAAAACAAAGACCATGAACCTAGCGTCTATACAGATTTTTCCGATCTCTCTGTAGGTCTTGCACTGCCTGTCAAGAGTGTCGACCGACAGTTGGACATCAATCTTCAAACCTATATAGACCACCTGGGTGCGACATTCTCTTTCTACTATTATGAAGATCTTTTTGAGTCAGAGACTCCTTCGGCTTTACCTGATATTATGATATTTGATCATCACTATGCGAGGCTGCCGGGAGAGCTGGAACAGTGCGCTGCACTTGAGTGTAAATCCGTACTTTTAACCAATGGTAGTTTAAGGGCACGTGTCAACCCCCAACAACATCATTTTACCGATGTAGTTTTGACACCTGTCAGCCTGGCAAAAACGATCAGGATCCTGACCAATGCAAGCGAGCATAAGAAAGAGAAGATACTTACTTCTGATACCGTAGAAAATACTGAACAGTTTCAAGGACTTCATGCGCTTGTGGCAGATGACAATACGATCAACTGCAAACTCATAAAGATCATTCTTGAGAATCTTGGTCTGGAAGTGACTGTGGTGAATGATGGAAAGGATGCTGTGGATATGGCTACACAAAATGACTATGATATAATCTTTATGGATATTGAAATGCCGATCATGGATGGGGTTGAAGCCTGCAAGCATATTTTAGAACACGAAACCAAACATGAGATGAAACATGTCCCCATCATCGCGCTTACTGCGAATACCTCTTCAGGTGAAAAAGAGAAGTATATGGCCAAAGGTATGGATGATTATGCCGTGAAGCCATTGGATATAGAAGCGTTGAAAATGATCATCAAAGCGCATTGCAACTCTTAGTCTATCAAGCAAAAACAAAGTCAAATAAAGTGATAATACCTACCTAAATATAAAACATTCCCGAGGTATTATGAAGAGAC
>JBFEWI010000093.1:0-6840 GCA_041546475.1 Sulfurovum sp. | reverse complement strand
TGTAACAGATGGTGCATCTTCAGGCATAAAGCCTTCTTCAAAGATAAGGGCATTATCCTGGTCTGTTCTAAGAATCTGTGAACCACGCCCTTCACTTCCAAGCAATACAAGTGTACATTTATCATGCCATGAACGTGGGATGATCATTTCAAAGAGCTTGGTATACATTTTTTTGTTGATCTCAGAGACCAACTTGGCTATGTACCTACTTTTCACCCCTTTTGAATGCAAAGCACCTATCATCACATCCAAACGTTTGGCTGCATCAATGACACTCTTGAGATCTTTCGCTCTTTCCATTTGAACGGTAATGAGATGAGACTGGTTAGAGAAAAAACTTAACAGGTTAACAAGTTCAAGTACACCCACAACACACTTGCTTTCATCTAACACAGGTAGCAGGGATCAAAGCCGGTGATATCATTCTGAAGATCAACGATACAGCCACTATCGGTATGAGTATCGATGAGTCGGTTAAAATGATGAGAGGAAAACCTAAAACCTCTTTGGTGTTAACCATTATCCGTAAAGGTGAAGCCAAACCTCTTGAAGTGAAGATCACCAGAGATATCATTAAGATCCAGTCTGTTTATGCAAAGACCATAGAAGATAATATACTCTACCTGCATGTTACCTCTTTCGACCAAAAAGTGGTCAAAGGTGTCCAAGAGGCTATCAAAGAGCACAAAAATACCAAAGGTATCATCCTGGATCTAAGAAATAATCCTGGTGGACTGCTTGACCAGGCTGTAGGGCTTGCAGACCTCTTTGTGGATGAAGGTGTGATCGTCAGTCAAAAAGGAAAAGTAGCCAGCGAAAACATAGAGTATAAAGCGACCAAGAAAGGTACAGACAAAGATACACCGATGGTGATACTCGTCAATGGAGGGTCCGCATCAGCTTCTGAGATCGTATCGGGGGCACTTCAGGATCTTAACCGCTCTGTACTTGTCGGAGAAAAAACATTTGGAAAAGGCTCTGTTCAAGTGGTGATGCCTGTAGGTGCGGATGAAGCGCTAAAGCTTACTGTTGCACGCTACTACCTTCCAAGCGGACGTACCATACAAGCCGTGGGTGTCACGCCTGACATTACAGTACCTCTTGGTAAAATAGACTTTATCGAAGACACTGCTATGCTTAAGGAAAAAGATCTCAAAAAGCACTTACAAAGTGAGCTCGAGAAGATCAACAATGGCACGACCGAGTCAACCAAAATCAAGACAGACACAGAGAACAATGCGACCAAAACAGATAACACGATCATCACTGAGGATCAGATCTATAAAGATCTGCAACTAAAAAGTGCTGTAGACATCTTGAAAGCTTTGATCATCACAACTAAAGGAAAAATATAATGCCAAAGACTGAACTTTTGTATGAAGGTAAGGCAAAAAAAATATGGAAAACAGAAGATGACAACCTTCTAATTTCCGAATTTAAAGACAGCCTGACTGCATTTAACGGTGAAAAAAAATCATCAGAAGAAGGCAAAGGTGCCCTTAACAACCAAATATCAACCGAACTCTTCAAATACTTGGATGAAAAAGGTATCCCTACACACTATGTAGATACGATCGATGAGAATAACATGCTTCATAAAGCTGCAGAAGTGATCAAGATCGAAGTGATCGTAAGAAATATCGCGACAGGCAGTCTCAGTAAGAACCTTGGTATTAAAGACAAAACCGTACTTCCTTTCACACTGGTCGAATTTGACTATAAGAACGATGCACTCGGAGATCCGAAATTGAACGACCAACACTGTCTTATTTTGAACCTGGTCAATGATGCATCCGAACTTGATTACATTCGTTTCATGGCAAGAAGGATCAACACACTGCTCGTAGAGTTCTATGCAGGTCTTGACATTAAAGTGGTAGACTTCAAGATCGAATTCGGTAGAGATAAAGACGGCAATATCATCCTGATCGATGAGCTCAGTCCGGACAACTTTAGACTCTGGGATGCCAAAACAGATGAAAAACTCGACAAAGACAGATTTAGACAAGGTTTGGGCGGACTCACTGAAGCCTACAGACAAGTATTAGACAGAATTAAAAACAGATAAGGAAATAGTAATGACAGCAGTAGTAAATGTATTTTTAAAAGAGGGTGTATTAGATCCACAAGGTAAAGCAGCGCATCATGCGCTTGACTCTTTAGGGTTTGCCGGGGTCAATGATGTGCGTATCGGTAAACAGATCATCCTTAACCTGGATACAGAAGATAAAGCAGCAGCTGAAGCTGAAGTAAAAGAGATGTGTGAGACACTTCTTGCCAATACTGTCATTGAAGACTATACAATAGAGATCAACTAATATGAAAGTAGCAGTATTAAGATTTCCGGGAACAAACTGCGAGTTTGATACGCAGTATGCTTTTGAAAAACTAGGACATACAACAGAACTGGTATGGCATGAAAGTGATCAACTTCCAGAAGGGATCGATCTAGTGGTCGTGCCTGGCGGATTCTCTTACGGTGATTATCTGCGTTCAGGGTCTATAGCAAGATTTTCACCTGTCATGAAAGCCGTATCAGCGTATGCAAATGACGGCGGTAAAGTACTGGGTATCTGTAACGGTTTCCAGATCCTTACTGAAGCGGGACTACTTCCCGGTGCATTGAAACGTAACAACAACCTTCACTTCATCTCTAAACACCAAACGCTTTGTGTCATCAACAATGACAATGCATTTTTAAATAAATGTGAGAAAGGTGAAGTATTGAACATCCCTATCGCTCATGCTGACGGTAACTATTATATCGATGAAGAAGGCTTTAAAAAGCTCGAAGCCAACGGACAGATCCTTCTTCGTTATTCCGATGAAAAAGGTAACCCTGTAGTAGTGAATGGTTCTGTAACTTCTATAGCCGGTGTATGTAATGAAAATAAAAATGTATTTGGTCTTATGCCTCACCCAGAGCGTGCGTTAGAAGCAATACTCGGAAGTGAAGACGGTATACGTATGCTTCAAGGTTTTGAAGCATAATGCAATACTTTCGTTCTGTATGGCTTGCTATAGCACTTATACTCGCTTATACTACCCTACTCAGTGCACAGAACGGATTTAAATACAGTTATATGCCTAAAAAGGTATATGAAAACCAGCTCTTCCCGGTCACCGTCATTGCTCCTGGTGAAAAAACTGGAAGTAAACCTCAATTCACTTTTGACAAATCAAGTAATATACAGCCTCTTTTCAAAGAGCCGCTTACCATTCATAATGGTCCGGACAGTTTCTATACTTTCTATTTCAAAGCTTCAAATACTGATATACGTATTCCCAGACTGTTCATCTCATCTAAAAGCGGAGAGCACTCACTAGGACCTAATACCGTGCGTATAGAGTCTCTTGAACCACAGGAAGGGTTCTCTCATGTACTTGCAGCCGATATGAAGATCAAAAATTCGCAAGTCTCAAACTATGATGAGAAGAGTCATATCGTCACTCTCTCTATAGAAGCCTTTGAAGCCAATCTTGAAGATATGAAACTGGACAAGGTACAAGAGTCCGGTGTAGAGAATATCAAACGTCATTTTGCAAAAGTGGAAGCTGAATTTTACGTGGTGCTCCCTGTAGAAGAAAAGCTGCTTAGATTTACTTATTTCAACACGATCAAAAAACAGTATGAATCATTAGAAGTTCCGGTAGAAGTAGTAGATGCATCTGTCACGACACAGTCTGATCTGAACCCTAAAGAGGATAGTTTTGATAAACTGAAAAAGTATACATTCATGTCTCTGGTCGGTTTCTTTTTTATCATGTTCCTGTTTAAAAGAGACTTCTTCTATCTGGTTTTCGGTGTTGTATCCCTTATCACTCTTTTGACGTTTTATATTCCGCATAAAAAGATATGCGTAAAACAGGGGGCGTCGCTTTATATTTTACCGACAGAGACCAGTACGGTCAGTACAAAGATCGACCAGAAGCTTGACACGATGCTCTTAAGTGAACGTGAAGGCTATAAAAAAGTGGAATACAAAGAGGGTATCATAGGATGGGTCAAAAATGAAGATCTTTGCGACCATTAAGTTTTACTGGGGTGCATTTGTCATCTCTTTTAATACCGCCGTATTTATGATACCTGCTTTAATGCTGTTCGGTAAGTATAAAAGTACCATTGTGCATCACATTAACCGTCTGACGCTTTTTATGATGGGTGGGAAATTAATGCAAGAAGGCACGATGGATACCAGTGCCGATATGTATGTCATGAACCACCAGGGGATCGTAGATATCATCGGTCTTGAAGCTTTACAGAACAACCATCTGCGATGGGTTGCAAAGAAAGAGCTTTTTGAAACGCCATGGTTCGGGAATCTTTTACGTCATGGAGAGATGATCTCACTGGATCGTCAAAATAAAGCCGGTCTGATTAAACTCATTAAAGATGTTCAGGAATCAAAAGAAGTCTACCATCGTCCTGTAGCGATATTCCCTGAGGGTACCAGAACGGACAAACAGCCTTTACTACCTTTTAAACAAGGTACAAAGCTTATAGCAGAGAAGCTGGGATTGCGTATACAACCCATCGTGATCACTGGCAGTAAATGGGTCTTAAATGAGCATGTCAGAACAGCCCACAGTGGTACAGTAAAGTATACGTTTTTACCTAGTTTTACTGTAGACAGTGATGACAAAGAGTGGTTTGAGACACTTAGAGAAAACATGCAAAAGGTTATAGATGACGAGTTTAGCAACAATCATTGCAGTCGCTAGCGGCGGTGCCATAGGGGCGACACTAAGACTGCTTATCAACGGAGCGGTCAATAAACACTTTGTTCATGCCCTTCCACTGGGAACACTGGCAGTCAATTTTATAGGAAGTCTGATCATAGGTATGCTGTTTGCCTATTTTCATTTAAACACTTCACTCACTCCCCATCTAAAAACCTTTTTGGTAACAGGGATACTCGGTGCATTGACCACCTACTCTACCTTTGCTATAGAGAGTTTCTTTTTACTTGAAGCAGGACATTACCTGCATGCCTTCGCCAACATGGCGCTAAACCTTTTTGGTACCATACTGCTTGCGGGTATCGGTTACCTTCTCATTATGCAAATTTCAAAATAGGAAAAACATTGGCAACATTAAACGAAGAGATAGAAAAACACATCAAAAAACTTGTATACCCTCTTAAAGATCCAGAAGAGTTACTTGAAGTACTCAAGGTCAAGCTGACTAAAAAAGAGTTCAAACTCTTAAGATCATGGGCAGATGAAGTCCCACAGGCAGAGATACAGGCTGATCTCAATCTTGACGAAGAGCGTTACGGTGAACTTTCAACAAAGCTCATCAAAAAGCTTAATCAGGAAAAGATAAAACAGGCGATGTGTATCTAATTTACAAAAATTACTTACGTTATTTATCTAAAACTATTTTTATTTTTGAGTGATATATGTGTTCGAAGCGATATTAGCTATCAAAAAGTAGTAGTCATATTAAAAAGGAGTAACTTTATCGTTACTCCTTATTTAGCAACTTATTGATTAATCTTCTTCTAAATGGATAGAATAGTCCCAATGCTATCAACATTAAAAATGTCATATCAAAGTTCTTACTGTTAGGGTTGTACGTACAACCACCACCTCCACCGATTGTACCATCAACAACATCTGGAGGAGAATCCCCACCTATACCATCATCTGATGTAGAAACACTAAACATAGAGTAGTCCCCGCCCACTTCATTATTCTTTTCATTCCATACAGAAAATATAATATTACCAGCCGGTGTTGAGCGAAGTTGAGATTCTGCTCTATTATTTATGCCAATTCCTTCTACTACACTTGGCTCTAGGTACGTTAAACCTTTATCTTTAGTACGTGTATAGTAAATGTCACCATCAATCGAGCCACCAATGCTGTCATAGACATTGGATTCAATACCCCATGCAGCTAAGAGCACACTCTTATTTTGACAATCTTCTAGATCTGTAGGGTTGGTTGTATCCTTGCATCCTGGCCCGTTTCCTGGCATACCAACTAAACGAGGTTCTTTGACATTAAATCCCTTGTCTGTGATATTTGAAAGATTCTTAGCAGTTGTCCAAGTATCATTCATCGCATTATAGGTACGTACCCAGAAGTTGTAGTTATCTAAATCAGTATACTTCGCTACTGCCCAATCTTTTGTATAAGTGTAACCAACATGGAAATCATCTCCACGAAGTACTGCACGATGTGCTCTTGCATCTTCGTATGGATTTTTTTCTGTGGTATCACTTAGCGTATTGGTTGGTGCACCCTCTGGCTCTCCAATGGCACTCCAGGGAATAGTGTTGCTGCTCATGTTATATGCAGTGACATTATTGATCTGTGTTGATGCAGCATAATCTACCGCTTCTGCATTTGGATCCACGTTGGGTATCATATCTTGGAAACTTAATCCTGTTGAGTTTGGATCATTACTATCTACAAAACCCAAACGTGCCATGATATCGGCCGGGCCACCTTCTGTTTCTGTACCTTCTCTCCAGATAACCCCCATTCTTAAACCATTTGCACCCGCTTTAGACTGTGGTATCACACGAACACGACGAGCATTTTTAGTTGGATCACTGATAATTGCTCCTGTAGCATTGGTGTCAGGGGTATTGAATGGGAAAGTATGGTAGCGTATAAATTTCCCTTCATCCAATCCACTCGAACCTTTCGTCTCTTCATAGGTTACGATCGCGATCTTTTCAGGTCCGACCAATGCTAAGTTGGCACGAGAAGCTCCAGTGGAGCCATGATCGAGTGCGGTGATCAGGTTGCCGGCACTATTATAAACAGGGTTGAAATTTCCGCCACCACTGGTACCGGTCATATTATTGGTTAGTCTTACCGGAGGGC
>JBFEWI010000018.1:0-15340 GCA_041546475.1 Sulfurovum sp. | reverse complement strand
CTTGATGTGGTGCGAAAGATTTAAAAATGTTTTTGTATTGGGCATGGTTTTAGGATTACCGGCACGATTGATGATCGGTGGGAGCCAGCCGATCTCCAGCTGTCCGCCATTCATGATCATCGCGTCTGCATTTCTCATTTTACTGATCAGCGAAGGACGTGGAATGATAAAGTGAGGGTCCCACTTTCCTTTTGCCAAAACCGTTACCTTGACATCGTCTCCACCGATCGTTTTTGTCAGTGCACCAATAAAAGGATAACTCACCGCAATATTGAGCTGTGCGAACAAAGCCAACGGTAGAAGTGTCAGTAAAACAAATATCTTTTTCATCTTAAAAAGCGTGTGCTGCATGCGCACCGATAGCAATATTTGCCTGTAACATGATAGTATCTAGGTTTTGTCTTACACCAGCTTCATCGTACAATGATTCATTACGGTTATACTGAAGTCTAAAACGTGCAAACTCGCTCGTATGATATTCAATCATAGCAGAGTACTTGTCAAAATCATCAGGTACAATTTCATCACCACCTGTAATATCATTTTGATATATTGTATCATACCTCACACCCATTCTCCAATTCTTATCATGGGTATAGATCAACTGAGTATAGAGACCGCTCTGTTCTTTATTGATATCTGTAGAGGCAGTTGGAGTATATTGTACCCCATCAAGCTCTCTGTTTAGCCACTCCGTTTGCCATTTCACTGATCGATAAGAATCAATCGAATGTAAGACTACCAGATCAGCCCCATAAAGCTTCGCATCACCTTTAAATACATGTGGATCTAAATCATCATCACTATGGTCTATAAGCGAATCTCCCTGTGCATAAGAGAGTCCACCGAAGATCGTCGTATCGCCAATATCAAAAGAAGATTTGACATAACCTACATAGAGAGAGGGTGCATCCGTACCTTCAATGTGATCTTCTCCTACACTTGTCCAAACATCTTCAAGTTCGATTGAGCCATTTCCAAACATCTGTTCATTTTCACCCTGAAGTACCTCGAGTCCTGCCATGAGATAAAACGAAGTTGGTGCTGTCCATTGCACCTGGGCACCCAATTCATTGATTCCATGCGTTCCTAAAAATGATTCATAGACGAGTGGCATATCTCCAAAATCCCAATAGTGATGGTGTTGTGCATTGATATATCCGAAATTTGAGAGTAATTTACCCCCTCTTAATCTCAGCCCATGTCCCAATGCGGTCGAGGTAAAATAAGCCTCCTCTACTTCGACACCTTCCCCACTGAAGTGAAACGTAGCATCCATACTGAAAAACGGATCCACACTGCTTGAAAGGATCAACTCTGCATAGTTAAAGTTAAATCCCTGGTTTGCATTATAGGTAGCCTCGTTACTGCCACCGTGTGCATGCGTTGCATAAAGACCTTCTGTAATACCGGGAAGTCCAAGATGGGAGAGCTCATCGTCGTTTATATTACGGTTTACATAAGAGACATCGGTAATGAGCGAGATATCCGGAATATATTTTGAACTGTCAAACGTTCTTTTTTCTTCCTCTAAAAGTTGTGCTATATCACCGTAAGCTAAACCTGCACACAGCATACTTGTTAATACTATTTTTTTCATAGTCTATTACCCTTTAATTATTAATATTTTATTTTTGAAAATTTTTTTTGAATTATTTTTTGATTATGAAAAATATTCCGGGGGTGCAGTAGCGTTAAACCCTAGTGTTACAGATCTGTCAGTATATTGTGAATGTTTCACAATATCAATCTGACTAAATTGTGGTACATCTGTATAGTCAAACCTTGCATTAACAACAACCTTTTCCACTTCTCTTCTTATGTTTAAAGCAGGATTCTCATTAATCACAACCACATCTCTGGTATGTTGATAAAGCTTCATCTTCTTGGATATATCACAGACATTACATTCTGAAATCTCCTCCATCACATGATGCTGAAAGTGAATTATTGTACTTTGAGATGTCCATACAAAAAGAGCAATAAGTAGTAACTTCACAGACTGTTTTAGTTTCATAAAAATTGTCTCCTTTCGTATGATTAAATTCAATAAAATGTTAAATTATTTACAGATTACACTGACGCCAAACATGATGGACATGTGCCATTGATAATTACATTATTGATTTCATAATTTGGCAATGCAATATCAATATTTTTAATACACTCTACACTATTACACTCTACGCAAACAAAATGTGCATGTGGATTTAGTCTCACCTCAAAATATCTTTTTTTATCATTTGATTCAAAAGCATTCAATATACCCTCTTCCTCAAACTTGGCAATATTTCTATAAAAAGTCGCTTTGTCCATAGAGATATCATTTTTAATCTCTTCATAACATAGAGGTCTCTCTGCTTCTTTCAATATCTCTAAAAGCGTTACTCTTGCAGTGGTAAGCTTGATCTTTTTATCTTTGATCAGTTCTTCTATTTTCATGGCGGGATTATAACTGAAACTATATTAAATGCGACTAAGTTGCAAATGGATTATATAAAATGGGATTTACGTAATTTGAATGGAATCTATAAGTGAAGTGAGAGAGTGTAATTTAATAAGTATGACCGAATGCAACAAAGCAATTCGGTCGAAGATGCAATATAATGTGAGGAATTAGTGGCAGCCGCAGCCTGTTCCGCAGCTCTCACCCTCAGTTTTTGCT
This sequence comes from Sulfurovum sp., assembly GCA_041546475.1. GTDB lineage: Bacteria > Campylobacterota > Campylobacteria > Campylobacterales > Sulfurovaceae > Sulfurovum. Next base: position 12,675 of record JBFEWI010000018.1, on the reverse strand, counting down.
GGTGCAGAAGATGCTCCTGCGCCTGTACTACATGCACTTACACCTGGAGGTGTCGTTGGTTGTACCGCTGAGTTATCTGCTCCGCCTTCAGCATTGACTTTATCGATAAATGCAAGAAGGTTCGATGCAGCTTCCTGATAACGCTTAGCCGTTTCAGAATCCGGCTTATGATAAGTTACTGGCATACCAGTATCTCCACCTACTCTGATCGCTGGTTCTATCGGGATACGAGCGATCACATTTGTATCGTACTCTTTAGCTACCGGTTCTGTTGTACCCATACCAAAGATATCAGACTCTGTATCACATGAAGGACAGATAAATCCACTCATCTTCTCAATGATACCCGCAGTCGGGATATGTAGTTTTTGAAACATGTCCAATGAACGTCTAGAGTCATCAAGAGAAACCTCTTGTGGTGTCGTTACCGTCACACCCGCAGTGATAGGTACAGCTTGTGCAAGTGAAAGCTGTGCATCACCGGTTCCTGGAGGCATATCGATCACAAGTACATCCAGTTCTGACCAAAGGATATCCCTTAAGAACTGCTCGATCGCCTTCATGATCATAGAACCTCTCCAGATAAGAGACGTTCCCGGCTCCATCAATGAACCCATAGACATGATCTCAACACCATAGGCTTTTAATGGTACGGCTTTGTTCCCCTCGATTTCCGGTTTTTGATCTTCAACACCCATCATACGAGGAATATTCGGTCCATAAATATCTGCATCGAGAAGACCAACTTTTTTACCTTGCATTGCCATAGCCACTGCAATGTTTACAGAAGTAGTAGATTTACCAACACCACCTTTACCTGAACTTACCATTACAAAGTTCTTGATATGTGGTGCGATATTCTTACCGCTTACCGAGTTAGACATTTGCTTTGGTGCCTCAGGCGCAGTGATATTGATATTCACATCTTTAAACCCGAGTTTATTGAGTTCATTGGTCGCTTCAAGTCTCAGTTGTGCTTTCACCTCATCGGCTGATGATGTAATATCTATTGTCAAACCTATAGTATCTCCATCTATACGGATATCTTTGACAAAACCGAATGTGACGATATCTTTCGTGAAGCCCGGATACGTTACGTTTTTCAACGCTTCTAATACATTTTCTTGTGTCATGTTCTTTGTTCCTAACTTAATTTTTATTTCGTGAATGATATACGAGTTATACCACTTGAATCTTAAATTAGATTGAAAAAATCGACTATTATCGTAATTCAGAGTAAATTTGTCCGATAATGTTGACTAAAGGGTTATAAAAGGGTTCTATGAGTATAATTCGTTACAATTTGATACACACTATACTTGGTATAGTTTTTTAGGAATAAACTTGTCAAACACTACTTTGATACTTTTGGGTGCAGGAAGCTCCTCAAGATTTAAAACTCAGATGAAAAAACAGTGGCTCTATACCGGGGATATCCCTTTATGGTTGCATGTCGCTGAACACTTTGAAAAGAGTGCCGTTTTTGATCAGGTCATCATCGTATCCACACAAGACGAGATACATCTTATGAAAAATTTTGCTTCCTATACCTATATAGAAGGGGGAGAAAGTAGACAGGCATCACTTAGCAATGCGCTTCAGAAGGTAACTTCAGAGTATGTGCTTGTCAGTGATATCGCCAGGTGTTGTGTCCCTTCAGACATGATAGCACGTATTATGGAAGCGAAAGTAGAAGGGGCCTGCATCGTACCTGTACTCCCTGTGGCAGATACGCTTTATCTGGATAATGCACCGATCGACAGGGAGAAGGTAAGGATCATTCAAACCCCTCAACTCTCTGTTACAAAAATGCTCAAAAAAGCACTCGAAACGGAGACGCTATTCACCGATGATAGCTCTGCGATCGCTTCTCTGGGAGAAAAGGTACATTTTGTAGAAGGCTCCGTGGATGCCCATAAACTGACAACCATTGAAGATTTGAAAAAACTCTCGTGTCTTCAGGCACCTTCAATTAAAACACTCACGGGTTTTGGTATCGATATACATCCTTTTGAAAAAGACAAAGAGATGTTCTTAAGTGGTGTCAAAATAGATGTCGACTATGGCTTTCAAGCGCACAGTGACGGTGATGTCGCCATTCATGCATTGATAGACGCTCTCCTGGGTGCTGCAGGTATGGGTGATATCGGTGAGCTTTACCCGGATACGGAAGAAGCCTATGCGGGAGCAGACTCTAAAGTGTTGCTTCAAGACACTGTAAACAAGATCACCTCTTTTGGGTATAGCATAGGCAATGTAGATCTTACTATCATCGCTGAAGCACCAAAACTTTTGCCTTATAAGGAAGAAATGAGAACCACACTGGCTTCCCTACTCGGTATCAGAAAAAACTTTGTGAATATCAAAGCGACTACAGCGGAGAAACTCGGTTTTGTAGGACGAAAAGAGGGTGTGACCGTGCATGCCGTAGCAAACTTAACTTATTTGAATTGGAAAAACATATGAAAATAATCATTGTAGAAAATGAACTCTATTTGGCGCAAAGTATCGCCTCTAAACTCAACGAAAATGGCTATGAGACTGAGATATATAGTTCCATCAAAGAGGCAATGAGCAGTCAAGGTGATGCCTATCTGCTTTCGACAAATCTACCGGGGCAGAACACTTCACCGCTGATCAAACAGTTTAAGGACAAGATCATTATTTTGATGGTGAACTATATCAATAATGATACGGTTGGAGAACCATTGAAACTGGGAGCAAAAGACTACATCGTCAAACCATTTATGCTTGAAGACCTTATGCGTAAGATAGAGCATTATAAAGAGTACCAGTCCCTCAAAAAACAGACCTCTCTCTATCAAGAGTATATGCAAAACCTTCTGCATGATATCGAAACCGACTTTGATATCGCAGAGATCACGACACCGCTTGTGATAGAAACAAACTATCAAAGACTTGTGGACAAAGTCGTGTTTGAACATGCAAAACAAACAAACACACTGCTTACTTTTGTCCCTTTAAGTGATAAGAATTGGAAAGAAAAGATACAACAAAGCAGTCCTTCTGCTCTGCTCTATATTACCGAGATCCACCAGCTCAAAAAAACAGAAAAAGAGACACTGATGGAGATACTCAAGGAGTATGATTTCATTTTATGCAGTACCACAGAACTGGAGTCGGATTTCGAGACCATTACTCTCAACACAGACTCCAAGCTCTATGACCAAAACGAGATCTTGACCATTGATGATTATGTCAAATTCATTGTAAACAGTTTTCAATACAAATTTCCGGATACAGAACTCTCTAAAAAGTTAGGTATTTCAAGAAAAAGTTTATGGGAGAAAAGGAAGAAATATGGTCTATTCAAAAAGAAATAAATCACTCTATATAGATACTGAGGCCCTTTCTACTCTAGCCTTGGTCAAGGCAGGACTTATCTCTCCTGTAGAAAAGCTGATGAATAAAAAAGAGGCCCAAAACGTGGATGAGACCAAAATGTACAAAGGTGTACCTTTTCCTTTTTCTTTTATACTTGCGCCTCAAGGTAAAAAAAATCATCAAACCTTGCAAACGCTACAAAAAGATGAGATTGTTTCGCTCATCAATGATGGGAATATCGTAGGTGAACTCATCGTGGAAGAGACATTTGAAGTCGACCCTGCACAGCGTCTGCAGAATATCTATGGTACTTCAGACACGACACACCCAGGTGTGAGAAATACCATATCGAGACTGGGTAAAATAGCTGTATCAGGTGAGTATACTGTCACCTATCCACTGATAGAAGACAATATGAAGCGTATCAGAAACATGATCACCAAGACAGGGGCTAAAAATATCTCATCGATGATGCTTGCAGCGAACCCTTTAAACCGTGCACATGAAAGAATGATCCGTGAAGCGATCACGAATTCAGATCTTCTTGTGATCTTTTTACGTAAACCTTTTACCTCCGAAGGGCTTCGTTATGACATACGCCATAATGCACTCACTACCTTTGTCGATAACTTTTTACCACGCAATAAGGTCCTTATCATACCCTTTGAGAATACCTATATCTTTGCAGGGTACAATGAACTCATTTTAGATGCCCTGTTAGCGAAGAATTATGGATGTAACCAGCTGGTCATGGGTAAAAATCATGGCGGGCTTGGCCTCTATTATGATAAGAACCGTCTAAGTTCTGTCTTTGATCATTGCCAAGATATCAATATCGAGATCAAAACCATTGATGAGCTTGTCTATTGCGATACGTGTAAAACACTTGTAAGTACACGGACCTGCCCTCATGGACAACATCACCATGTACACTATGACTCCGCCTCCATCATGAAGCTTATACAGGCAGGACTCATTCCACCGTCTATCCTGGTAAGAAAAGAGGTTTCAGCCAATATTCTTGCAGCCCTTTTGCCTGATCGATTTGAAAACCTTCAGGAGATGCATTACTCTTTGATGCCGGGTTCAGGTCTATTGGAACAGCAGAGTGAAGAGCAGTTCTATCTGAAACTCATTGAACTCTACCAGACATCATCACTGACATAAAAAAGGGATCTTATGACAATACAAAAACTTTTTCTCACGTTCTTTGGTGCAGGGCTCAGCCCCAAAGCACCCGGAACCGTAGGTTCCCTGGCTTCATTGCCTGTAGGTGTAGCACTGATTCACTACTTTGGGATGGAAACACTTTTTATGCTGACACTTGCCATTACCGTGATAGGTATCTTTGAAGTGAACAAATATGAAAAGGCTACAGGGATCCATGACCATCAGCAGATCGTCATCGATGAAACAGCAGGTATGTGGCTTAGCCTGATGATCGCCTATTCAACGGCTGTTACTCTGCACTACCCTTATGTCGAACTCTTGGCTTTTGTGTTCAGTTTTGCAGCATTTCGCCTTTTTGACATCTGGAAACCCTCAACCATAGGCTGGATAGACAGAGAGCTTAAAGGCGGACTTGGCGTGATGCTCGATGATGTATTAGCGGGGATAGCCGGTGGATTTTTAAGTGCTGTTATACTGATGGCAATCGAGAAAGTTATTTAAAAGTCTTTTTCCCTTCTACACCGTCCTCTCTTGACGCTTTTCTTATGCGTATTTGGAAACGCTTCAAAAAACATCCCTATGACCGCGGCAAGCATGATGAGATATGCCATGAACCTTGTAAAGCCTGCGATCAAAGACTCATAGGCCAAAAGTCCCATGGTACTGAGCATATAGTTAAAGTCATGGATCGCATCTACACCCAAAAAAGATTTATGTGCCGGTAGTATACGACCTTCATGGGCCGTAGAGATATACCAGGCAGTGTACTGAAGAGAGAATCCCACAAAAAAGAGTGCTATCAGTGCAGCAAAAAGGTTACCCCTTCGATAGTAATAATAGGCGATCAATCCCGGAAAGAGTAACTGGAAGATCGTTCCATTGGCCACGGTCAAAAACTCTGGACAGGGTAAGATATAGCAGACCCCATGTCCGCCTTCATGCACGATACCCAAAGTTTGATTGGCTACAAAAAAATACAAGGTGAATATCCGCTGTAGCCAAGAGTCCTCCTGTGCATAACCCGGTTCCCAAGGTGCATAATGCGGGAAGAGTAGGAGAAATGCTACAAAGATCCCCAAGGTGACCCGTTTTGCCACTGTTTTTGAGTGCAGAGAAGACCCTGACTGTTTTTTCTCATCATGATCTTCATGTAAATGTTTAAAAGGATTCTTTTCAGGCATCGATCAACTGCTTTAATATACGCTGAATAAGCATTTCATATGCTTTGAGTTCCCCTGGCTGAAGTGCAGAGCCTGAACGAAATTTTGTATGGTATTTTTCCAGGGATTTTTTTGATGTATCATCCAGCCACTTCTCTTTAAAATTCTGATCCATATCAATGTCGAGCACTTCTCTTTTGGCATGGGAGGTTTGTGCCACCTTCATAGTATGATAAAGAGTACGTCCCAGTAAGATATAGGGGAAATTTCTATTCTCCATAGGTCCCATCTCCAAATAGCGTCGACCCATAGTGTGTCCCAAGACTTTGACCTCTGAAAGTTCATTGAAACCGAAATAGGCACCTGTAGCACCTACCAGTGCCCCTATGGCTCCACCCAAAAGAAGTGTATGCCCTGCAAAAAGCAGGTCGATACCTGCCCCCGTGACTGCCCCTGAGGTCACACCTGTAATGAGCAGCTCTTTACGTGTCAGTCCAAACACGGAAGCCGTCTCTTCCGAAAAAAGATCCATCCCTTCAAAAGTCAAACTTTTTTCTTTTTTTTGAAGATGACCATGATTCCATATCTCTTCAATCTCCTTTTGAGCTGTCACTTCCAGCCGACGTAACCGGTCTTTATATTGTGTTTCAATTTTTTCTCTCTCTTCTTCGCCTGCCTCCTGGGTATCAAAGGAGAGTTTTTCCACAGCACTGACCGAGTCATATACCAATCTGGCAATGCGTGCTGCACTTCGCTCAAGCATCTGTTCCTGATACTGTTTAAAAAGTTTGATCGATGCTTTGAGTGGAGCGATCCACTCTTCTTTCATCTGTGCCATACTCTCGAGTATACTTATATGCTGCCCGAAATCTGACTGCATCGGATTAAAGGTACGTACCATCTTAAAGTAATGTTCCAGTGCGCGTTTCCACTCTTCACTGTAATCCTTTTCATCAATATGGTTGATCAGCGCCATGGAAGGCTGTCCGGTCCAGCGAAGTATCTCCATCTCGGTTTCATACTCTTCTCCATAGGGTTGGGAACCGTCTACCACATAAATAATACCTGCCCCATTCATGATAGGTTCAAGGAGTTCAATTTCATCATGAAAACGTTCATCCTCTCTATGTGTATCAATAAATGCCTCTACCACTTCATGTTTCTTACTTGCTGGCACATCATGTTTCTCCAGCCATTCAAGTACCCTTCGTGCTCTTTGAAAACCGGGTGTGTCATACAGTTCATACAATACTTTTCCATCTACAGTTAAAGGAAACGAGCGTTTTTTCGTAGTGGTTCCGGGGATGTCAGATATCTGTACAGAGTCATCCTGTGCCAGAGAGGAGACAATGGAACTCTTTCCTTTGTTCGGATGCCCCACAACGGCAAACGTAGGGTGGGACACATCGCTCTGTCTACGACTTGACATTGTCTACCACCATTCTCTGTGCTTTAGTAACAGATCTTTTTAACCACACTTTTCTATCGCCAAGCCTGGAGAGCTTATTTTCCCAAACATCCAGCTCTTTAGAGGATGCTTCATAATGGTTTTCTGCCGTGCCTATGGGTACGATTATCACTTTATCGACTTTGCCGGTCAATTCACTGAGATAATCTACAAAATCCATTGTCGGAGGCTCCCATGCTTTTACAAATAACAGTATTTCACCATGACTTTTAAAAACGATCTCCGTATCCTCTTCAAGCCTATTTGTACCCCCGACTTGACAATGTACGGGTGCAATGATCTTCAGGCTTTCAGCCAATACCAGAAGTTCGTCATGCGGTATCGCCCATCCCTGTATCCCATCATAAGAAGCATCCAACCTGTTGACGACCTGACCATAATTGCCACCTTCAGATAGAAATACCTTTTCACTTTGAGCTGCATGTGTAGAGATAATCGGTTCATTGATCTCTCTAAGCAGTTGTGTCGTCCCATCTAACGTGAAAAACGATCGTTTTATCGCGCTGTTTAATCCAAAAGAGGCAAAGATGAATAACCAAAAACGTAAAAAAATGGCATAAAACAGGGTAGAAAAAGCCAAAAACTTCCACCACTCTCCAAGCTGTGAAGCATGTGCGATCATCTCTTGATCCAGTGTTGTACCGAGTCTGAAATATTGACTCTGTTCTATGAGTTCAAGTGACGGCACGGCAAACGGGGCAAACTCTCTCCATGGGAATGCTACGGACTGTAAAAAACTATGCATTTCCTCAGGGGAGAGTTGCAGGGTCGTACTCCATGCAAAGGCGATATCTTTAGTTACGATCACACCTAAAAGTGCCAAAAGCAGTCCAAGTGAAAACAACAACACGATGATCTGTGAACGTTTAATGATGATCCAGTTTGCAAGCAAAGGATTGATCTTTAAACCTTGGATCTGTTCTTGTATTCTGCCGGGTAAAAACCCCATGATCTTCTCCATCCAAAAGGCAGGTGAAAGATGTATCATAACATTCTCTGCACTCCTGGCCCTAAGCATCGCAAAAAATGTAAGCAGCATCGAAAACAGCGGGAGAAAAACAGTCACCGCCATAAAATAAACGACATTCACCGGTGCATCTCCATTGTAAGAAAGCAGCGCCACACCGGTCAACAGCCCCAACACAAATGCGATCAATCCAAGTACAAACGTCACCCTGTAGAGATAAGAGGAAAAAGTGTCAGACAGAAGCGGTTTGTGCAATCTGTGTTGATGCTTCTCTATCCATGCTAAAAGTTGTTCCGTAGGTTTATTTTTTAACATCACATGGGTTAGCCCAAAAGCACGGTTCTCTTCCCGGGTGGCAGGACCTGATGCCAATAGTTCATACAGTTTTACATACGATTTTATATTCATAGATCACTTGAACTCGGGACAACCATAAGTGATACATCGTAATTGCTCTTTATACTTCTCATGGTCATAATGCTCTACCCGTGCAACACCCTCTTCAAAAGCGGCTTTTGCTACAGCTGAAGCAACCCATACCAAAACTTCCTTGTTAAAAGGCAAAGGAATAATATGCTCTTTCCCATAGGCTATACTATCATTGTCATACGCAGCCTTGACATAGTCAGGTACAGGTTCTTTGGCTAAGGCCGCCAATGCTTTGGCTGCTGCCATTTTCATCCCTTCAGTGATCTTCTTTGCATGCATATCCAAGGCACCTCTGAAGATAAATGGGAAGCCCAATACATTATTGATCTGATTTGGATAGTCAGAACGTCCTGTCCCGATGATCGCATCGTCACGCACCTCCTTTACCTCTGAAGGTAAAATTTCAGGTACGGGATTGGCTAACGCAAAGATAATAGGCTCAGGTGCCATTTTGGCTACCATCTCCTTGCTCAACGCACCTGCAACGCTCAAGCCTAAAAACATGTCGGCATTCTCTATGGCATCCTCGAGCGTCTTGGCATCTGTTTCTATCGCAAACGGTGCTTTATAGGCATTCAGGTCTGTTCTATCTTTGGTAAGTACCCCTTTGCTGTCACACATCACGATATTTTTGACACCCAGACGTTTATACATTTTTGCGCATGAGATACCTGCAGCACCGGCACCGTTGACTACGATCTTTATCTCATCGACTTTTTTACCTGTTAATTCAAGTACATTCATCAATCCTGCAGTCGTAATGATAGCCGTTCCATGCTGGTCATCATGAAATACAGGAATATCCAGTGTTTCTTTTAACTTTTTTTCTATCTCAAAGCATTGGGGGGCTTTAATGTCTTCAAGGTTGATCCCCCCGAAAGTAGGAGAGATCGCTTGACATGTAGTGACGATCTCATCGACACTGTGTACATCAAGTTCTATATCAAAAGCATCGACATTCGCAAACTTTTTAAAAAGTACGGATTTCCCCTCCATGACAGGTTTGGATGCAAGAGGTCCAATGTTCCCTAGACCAAGCACTGCCGTACCGTCGGAGATCACTGCAACCAGGTTGGAACGATTGGTATATTGAAAAGAGAGATTTTCATCTTCTGCGATTTCAAGACAGGGTATCGCTACACCGGGGGTGTAGGCAAGCGAGAGTTCATGTTGCGTGTCACAAGGTTTCGTGAGGTCTATACCTATCTTCCCTTGCTTATGGTACGCTAATACTTCTTCTTTGTTGATTTCAGACATTGTTTACCTTACGATTTCAATATGATCTATTATACTGAAAGTATGATAAGGGCCACTCTAATTACTCCGGGAAATACTCTTCTATAATCTGAGGGAAAAGCTTCATGGTTTTTCTGGCCTTGTCTATCTTAGGCTGAAATACTTCTGCAGAGTTTGGAAATTTTGTCATACACTCTGTATAGATAGCAATTTTATCTTCCATATGTGATTCAAGTGCATCAAGTACAGCTTGCATATTCTCTCTGCTCGTAGCAAACTTCATCAGTAACTCAAACATACGTTTACGTGGGTGTATGGCCATAGAGTCGCCTGCAGCAAGTGCAATATCTTTAATATCCCATCTTGAGATATAAATACCGCTTACGTGCGGAGCGATAAGCTTCGCATAAAGTGCCTCTGTATAGGAAGGGTAATCTTTAAGGTCTACCTCTTCATCCGCAGCACACTGCCCATCTGGACCAAATGCCGGGTTGCCATTAAAATTTTTCTCATTGAAGTTTTCAAACTCTTTTCTTAAATCGTCTATATCTCTCATTCTTTCTCTCCTATTAATAGCGGAATATCATCCACATTCAATTCTGCATCAAACCATCGATTGGCAATCAGCATCATCTTTGTCACAAAAATGATCTGGTCATCCAGGAACTCCGGTCTGTCATAGAGTGCTTTTGCCTCATCATCCAAACAAAAGCCTTGGACCTTCCCATCCTTCACTTCGACAAAATCTACACGTCCTTCTCTCTGGGCACATGCGTTCAGACTTTCACAATAGTGTACAGCCTTAGCGCCAAACTCTTTCTCTATCATCATTTGCGTGACTTTTGATTCACCGACATTCATCATGGTAAAATCAAAATGTTCATCTTTAATGTTCAGGGCAATGGCGGTTGCATTGATACCATTGCGTTTCATGATCTTGTTAAAGTATTTTCTCATATACCCTGTCTGGGCATTATAACCAAGGATGGTACAGAGTCCTGTATCAGGCTTTATCTCATGGGGTTCCATAACTACTCCTCCCCTCTCATACGTTTGGCATTATCATGCAAGAACATCGCCTCTTCTTCTTCAACTGCACAACGTGGACACATCTGTTCTCCACCCATATAGGTAAAGTTGTTACCGCACTCATTGCAACGCTTGATGTTAAACGTTGCAAGCGTTCTTTGTGTCGGTTCAAAGAACTCTTTGATCTCAAATCCGCTTTGCAATTGTATCGCATCGGGTTCACAGACATCATGACACAAACGACACTTCACACAAAGCATTGCATCAAAGTGTATCAGTGAGAACTTATTGTCAGACGAAAGTGCTCCGGTAGGACAGATACGGTAACAGATCTGACAATTGGTACAACTTTCATCCACGAACTTTTGTGAAGTGAAACTTACCTCTTCTTCCGGAAGTACTTCAAACACATCCGGAACGTCTGCACGTTTGAGTGTCGTAAAAAGTATCTTGCGTTTATTTGGCAGCTTTTTATCTTTGATCTTGGCGATGACAGAAGCATCTATCTCAAAATGCTGCAACTCATCTTCATCTACTGCATCATCAAATGCTTTTTTGTGTTTTACCATACCTTCAAGCGAGGCATTGCCTAAAAATGAACGTCTTGATGTCACAGCATCATCATGCTGCGCAGACTCACTCTCTTTTTGAGGTTCTTTTGCTGCTACATGGTTCGTAGCAAGTTGTTTGGTAGAAAAGCTCGATAAAACGAAATTTGCCTCATCTATACGATCTTCAATATGCTCAAAAAGTAAAGAATCCTCATCATACGAACTCATATCTATGGTAATCGTCTCCTCGCTTGCCAAGGCAAGAGAGATCAAATGCTCCACACTCAATACTGAGATACAAGGTACATTGAACTTTGGCGAAATGAGTCTTACTTTCGATTCTAAAAAAGTAAAGAAGAACTCAGTTGTAGAGAAGTCTGAAAGCGCAAAAGCTTCTGTAGGACAGATACCTACACATGCTGCTGCTTCCACACCAGTAGCCGCACTGAAACTAGGAAGGTTGTCTACCAGGCTGATAGAATCCGGACAGATATCTACACACTTGGTACACTGAGAAAATTTACTTGTCGCTCTTACACACGCACTGACATCAAAATGTAAACCCATAAACTATGCTTCGTCCCCACAATATGTCGTTAATTTTTCTGTCACGTACTCAAAATCACTCAGCAAAAACTCTAAAGCCAGTTCAGAACCGTCATGATAAAGCGGTGTACGTGATTCACGTTTTGCATTGATAAGGAACAGTGGTGCCCACTCCAAAAGGTGCTCTTTCAAAAAGGCACGTTGTACCTGCAGAAGTTCACAGATACCATCTTTGTCCTCAGCCTCCAAAGCTTTTTTCAAAGCTGTACATAACATATACATGAATTCCAATTCAACCCCTATATGATCCGCACTCACTACCCTTGCTGTATCCAGCTCCACACGGAAATCCAGATCATTGTAGAGTTGAACGATAGGGTTATCTCCACCGCTTTCTATCATTTGATCATCCCTTGTATAAAAACTCTCATAGGGTACCAGGTGCATTAAAAAGAGGTTGGTAAAGTCCACATTATAGTATTGATCTATAAGCTCTTTACGTGAAAGTTCCTTGCGTTTAGACCAATCCCTATAATTAGGGAAAAATGATAAAAGTCTCTCATCTTTTTCAATGTTCTCTAAAAATGTCTCATCTACTTCTACAAGCATCAATCGTGAGATCAAAGCATAAATCGCGATACGGTTTTCTATCTCTTGTTTCATTAATTCCATCTTCTATACATCTGCTTTCATGTTAAATATTTTGGCACTATACCACTTTCAAGATAAATAAGTAATAAGAAAATTAATTATCTGGGAAATTGTATAATGTAG